>QKGK01000202.1 GCA_003250455.1 Chloroflexota bacterium
CCAATCATTTGCATTCTGGTTTATTTTCGTTTATGCTGAAAATTGAACAACCCGTATCGATCCACCCAAACACCAACAAACAATATCCATCCTCTTTGGGGCAGGCCTCCCCGAAAGGATGATACCTGAACCCGATTTCGAAGGAGTATCGCATGTCTTTCACAAATCAAGACCCGCAGAACCCAGTCAAAAACAAAGAAGGCAGCATTATCGAAGGGGACTACACCTTAAAAGAAGAGATCATCCACGGCATCACCCATGGTATTGGCACCATCGCCAGCATCGTTGGACTGGTCTTCCTCCTGATCCGTGCCATCACCCAGGGGACCGTCTGGCATATCGTCAGCTTTGCCATTTACGGCGCATCCCTGATCATGCTGTACCTGGCATCCACCCTGTATCACTCTATCCAGATCCGCTCGTGGAAGATCACCCTCAAGAAGCTCGACCACTCGGCCATCTTCCTGCTGATTGCCGGGACCTATACGCCCTTCCTGCTGACCACCTTGCGCGGCACGTTGGGATGGGTGCTGTTCGGCATCATCTGGGGGCTGGCGATTGTCGGGCTTGTGATCAAGCTGGGGTTCATCTCCCACCTGGAAAAAGCCTCGCTAGTACTCTACCTGGCGATGGGCTGGCTGGTAGTGGTGGCGATGAAAGAACTGCTCACCACCATGAACACCGCCACCCTCGTCCTTCTGCTGGTCGGCGGCCTCGCCTACACGGTCGGCGTGATCTTCTATGTGTGGCGCAAGCTGCCCTACAACCATTCCATCTGGCACGTGTTCGTCATGGTCGGTTCCCTGGCACATTACTTTTCGGTGATCAACATTTTGTCTTAGCGAGAAGGAAACCCTGATACAATCGGGGGTATGAAGAAAACCCGAGTAGATATCTTGCTGGTGGAGCGCGGCTTGGCCGAAAGCCGATCTCTTGCTCAGCGCCTGGTAATGGCCGGGCAGGTGCGGGCGAACGGCCAGGTCGTGGCAAAACCGTCCATCAGTTACCCACCGGACATAAACCTGGAGGTCGATCTCGGCCCGCCGTATGTCTCCCGCGGGGGCGAAAAGCTGGCCGGCGCGGTGGAAGCCTTCGGGCTGGACTTCACTGGAATGGTGTGCGCCGACATTGGCGCTTCCACCGGCGGGTTCACCGACTGCATGCTGCAAAACGGAGCAGAAAAAGTCTACGCCATCGACGTCGGACATGGCATCCTGCACTGGAAGATGCGCCAGCACCCCCAGGTGGTCGTCATGGAAGGCACCAACGCCCGGGATGTAGAATACCTGCCCGAGCCGGTGGACTTCGTCACCGTGGACGCGTCTTTTATCTCGCTGAAGATCCTGCTGCCGGTCTTCAAACACTGGTATGGAAATAAAGGCGGGCAGGCGGTAGTACTGGTCAAGCCACAGTTCGAGGCCGGGCGCAAGGAAGCCGCCCGGGGTAAAGGGGTGATCAAAGACCCGGCCATCCACCGCCGGGTACTGAAAGAGATACTCATGTTTTCGCTGGCCGAAGATTTCGAGGTGCTGGAACTGACCATCTCGCCGATCACTGGGCCAAAAGGGAACGTGGAATTTTTGCTATACCTGACGTATTCCGGCGACAACGCTGCTTCCGATTAAAATTCCCATCAACCTAGAATTCTCAGAAAAAAACTTCTTGTGTCATGCCCACGCAGGTGGGCATCCAGGGGAACATGTGCGATCGATGGATTCCCGCTAGACCCGTGCGGGAATGACAAGTACCATGTATTTGTATGGCTATCAAAACCCACTAAGAGGACTACTCCTCAGGTTTGAGGTTTCCTACGGATTGCTGAAAACTGGTAAAATAAACTTTGGCTATGTTTAATCATATACGAAACTTCTGCATAATTGCCCATATCGATCACGGCAAATCCACTCTGGCCGACCGCATGCTCCAGCTCACCGGCACCATCTCCGACCGGGAGATGACCGAGCAGGTGCTGGACAGCATGGACCTGGAACGCGAGAAGGGTGTCACGATCAAAGCCTCCGCCGTGCGCATGAATTACACCGCACAGGACGGCAGCGACTATGAGCTGAATCTGATCGACACCCCCGGACACGTGGACTTCGGTTACGAGGTCAGCCGGGCGCTGTTTGCCTGCGAAGGCGCATTACTGGTAGTGGATGCCAGCCAGGGGATGGAAGCGCAGACAATTGCCAACCTCTACCTGGCGCTGGAAGCCAACCTGGAGATCATCCCGGTGGTCAACAAGATCGATATGATCTCTGCCGAACCGGATCGGGTAGCCGAAGAGATCAGCAACCTGCTGGGAACCCCAGCTGACGAGATCCTGCGAATTTCCGCCAAGGACGGCAAGAACGTAGCAGCCGTGTTGGAAGCGGTTGTCCAGCAGGTGCCGCCGCCCACCGGAGACTCCGACGCCCCGCTGCGCGCCCTGGTATTCGATTCGCACTACGACTCCTATAAAGGCGTGGTGGCGTATGTGCGCGTGGTGGATGGCAAGATCAGCAAAGACGACGAACTGCACATGATCGCCACAGGAGTGGATTTCCGCCCGGTGGAAGTCGGCGTGTTCGCCCCCCAGCTCAAAGCCACCGGGGGCCTATCCGCAGGGGAAGTTGGCTACATCGCCACCGGATTAAAGACCGTCTCCGAAAGCCGGGTGGGCGATACGGTCACCCAGAAAGCCAGGCAGTACCCCAAGCCTTTGCCAGGATATAAAGAGGTCAAGCCGATGGTGTTTGCCGGTATCTACCCGGTGGAAGGCGAAGATTACAACGACCTCAAAGAGGCCCTGGAAAAGCTCCAGCTCAATGACGCCTCGCTCATCTTCCAGCCGGAGACTTCCCAGGCGCTTAATTTCGGCTTCCGCTGCGGCTTCCTTGGCATGTTCCACATGGAGATCATCCAGGAACGCCTGGAACGCGAATACGACCTCGATATCATCGTCACCGCCCCCTCGGTGGAATACGAGATCATCATGCGCACCGGCGAGACGATCATCATCGATTCCCCCGCCGAACTGCCGGACGAAGGGCTGATCGCCGAGATCCGCGAGCCGTGGATGTCGATCCAGGTCTTCACCCCCACCGAATTTTACGGCGCGGTGATGGATATGACCACCAAGCGGCGCGGCATCTACACGGGTGAAGAATATCCCTCCCCGGACCGGGTGCAGCTCAACTATGAGATTCCGCTCTCCGAGCTGATCGTAGACTTCTTTGACGTGCTCAAATCCCGCACCCGCGGCTATGCCTCGCTGGACTACCAATTCAACGAATACCGCCCCGAAGACCTCACCAAGCTGGAGATCCTGGTCAACGGCGACCCGGTTGATGCACTGGCTTCCATCGTCCACACCGAAAACGCCTACCATCGCGGGCAGGCGCTGATCAGCAAGCTGAAAGACCTGATCCCCCGGCAGTTGTTTGTCGTGCCCATCCAGGCAGTCGCCAACAACCGGGTCATTTCCCGGGCAAATGTCAAAGCGATGCGCAAGGACGTGCTGGCCAAATGCTACGGTGGTGATGTGACCCGTAAGCGCAAGCTTCTGGAAAAACAGAAGAAGGGTAAAA
>QKGK01000531.1 GCA_003250455.1 Chloroflexota bacterium
GAGTGGTTTGCCAATTACTTCTTGCGAAATAGCGCTGTACCAGTCAAAAATACGGAATCCGAGATGATCCTGTTCGTCTTCCGGTGTGAAATAGGGCTTGACCCCCGGCCAGGCTTTCGGACCGCCAGCCCCCCAGTTGAGCGTACGCTCGCCAGGCCAGGCATAGGCACCGATGACCATATTTTGCAGCAGGCGGGAATACCCACGGGCTTTGATTCCCTGCAGGGCGGCCCGCAAAAATGCCGTATCCCAAAAATTTCCGCCTGGTTCCAGTGCAGGGAAGATAGGTTTCATCCCGGCAGCGCAAACCATGTCTGCCAGGGGCAGAAAAGCGTCCAGGAAGCGGTTGACCAGATGTTGCTGCACCCAGGTTTCCTGCGACCATGCTGAAAGCGTATTGGGACGGTCGAATAGGGCAATGTAATTTACGCCCCACCCGGCATACACGTTGATCAGCACTTCAAGGTCCGCAGGTTTGGAGGGATCCATCAGGGGCATGCTCAATTTCAGGATCGGCTCGATCTGGGAAGCGATCAGGGGGCGGAGAAATTCTTCCGGAATGGCCCGTTCGCTGGGGGTTTCCAGTACGAGCCACTGTGCGCCCAAGGATACCAATTTAGGCAGCCAGGTGATCAGATCGGTTTCCCGGTAGTGGTAGGTGTCGGGGAAATATTGGAACCCGATTCGGGTGTTGTTCGCTGGTGTGGGATACGTTTTTTCCATAGGTTTACCTCAATTCCTATGGTGCAAAAAATATGCCACTCCACCTAATTGGGTTGGAACTTGGTATAATCCACGATTACGAAAACGATTTTTAATATCCAGCAGCACGCGGCGGGTATTTTTAGAAAGCGAGAAGGCATGATCCTGGTGACAGGCGGCACAGGTTTTGTGGGGCAGGCGTTGATCCGGCACCTGATCGATGAGGGGCGGGAAGTCCGCACATTGATCCGGCCGTCGGGGCTGACACCTATTCTCCCAACCGGGCTGCCAGTGGATGTTGCTTTGTCCAATATCAATGATGAGCGGAACATGCGAGCGGCTGTCTCGGGAGTGGATACGGTTTACCATCTGGTTGGGGGAGAGTGGGACGGCACCAGTGTAGACCTGGGTGAGTTGGAGATCGAAGGCACCAAGACCCTGCTGCGGGTATCGCAGGAAGCGGGGGTCAAGCGAATCATCTATTTAAGCCATTTAGGCGCAGACCGAGCTTCCGCTTTCCCGGTGATGAAAGTAAAAGGGATCGTGGAGGAGTTTATCCGGCGCAGCGGTATGGATTTCACCATTATCCGCAGCGGGCTGGTCTACGGCCCTGACGACCATTTTACGACTGGCCTGGCAAAGCTGATGGCCGTGTACCCTTTTATGTTCTTTCTCCCCGCGCCGGGGACTGCCCTGGTGCAGCCTGTGTGGGTGGAGGATCTGGCTGTGGGGATGGCCTGGCTGCTGGATAACCCCGAACTGAAAAACCAGACCCTCGAAATAGGCGGCCCTGAATTCCTCACGATCGAGGAAGTCGCGCAAATGGTCATTCAGGCAACCGGGATGCAGCGGATGCTGGTGCATTTGCGTCCCTCATATTTGCGCATGGTGGCGGTCACACTATCGTATATGTACCCGGCTTTCCCACATTCGGTATATTGGCTGGATTATTTGGCCAATGACCGCACCACTGACATCGATTCGATGAGCCGGTTGTTTGGACTGCTCCCGGAACGGATGAACAGCCATTTAGGCTATTTGTCTAAAAAAAATTGGCGAAAAGCGGCCCGGGAAGACCTTCGCCGGCAGTCCGGGAAGTAGTTTTTCTATAGGTTTAGGTAGATTCTGGGGGAAATTGCAGGCTTATCTTGTTTGCACAATTATTCAGCATCCTATATACTGACTTTAGGAAAAAATCTGCCTCACAGAGGATGAAGAACCCCTTATGCGAACCTATGATATTACTTTGACAATTTCGCCTGATCTGGTTGTTTGGCCAGATGATCCTTCGGTTGAGCTGTCCAGACTGTCAACCATCGAAGAAGGCGCAATGGCGAATGTGTCATATATTAAAATGGGGGTACATACCGGCACACATGTGGACGCTCCATTCCACTTTGTTGATGGCGGAAAAACAGTGGATTCGCTGGATATTGGTATGCTGACCGGAAGAGCATATGTGCTTCATTTACCGGATGAGGTGGAATTGATCACCAGGGATTTGATCGAAAACTCGTCTATCCCGCCCCGGACAAAACGGGTACTGTTCAAAACCCGGAATTCCAAACATTGGCTGACGGACCATAAAAAGTTTGACGAAAATTTTGTAGCGCTTGACCCGGAAGCCGCCGCATTGCTGATCCAAAGGGGGGTGAAACTGATCGGCGTGGATTATCTCTCGGTGGCGCCTTTTGATGAACCCGTACCCACCCACACGGTTTTGCTGGAAGCGGGAATCATCATTGTTGAAGGATTGAACTTATCCAAAGTGCAGCAGGGACGGTATACCCTTTACTGTTTGCCCCTGAAAATAGGTGGGGTGGATGGAGCGCCTGCCCGAGCGATCCTGGTTGGGGTGTGAGGGGTAGTTTCTTAGTCCTTAGTCTTTTGTCCTAAGTCTGATCGTCAGAGATGAAGTTTGTGTTTCACTCAATTCCCCGAATATATTAATAATTTACTTAATTTAGCGGCAGGGTTAAGCCGCCATCAATGGTGATGACCTGGCCGCGGATCATTTCGGCGGCGGGGGTGCAGAGGAAAGCCACCAGTTGGGCGACATCTTCCGGGGTGACGAGCCGTTTGGCAGGTGTAGCAGCGACAATTTTATCCAGGATACCTTCTTCGGAGAGGAAATCAAAGTGTTGGATGATTTCTGTAGCGACCATACCCGGAGAGACTGCATTGACCCGGATATTTTTCTCAGCCAGTTCAACGGCCATGTATCTGGTCAGTGCGTTTAGGGCAGCCTTTGATGCACCAACGAGCACATAATCGGGCATCACCCGGTCTCCTCCTGGGCTGGTAATGGCAACAATACTGCCGCCACCGCGCGGTTCCATCAAGCGGACGGCATGCTGGGAGGCAAACAGGAACGCGCGGGCGTTGATGTCCATGGTCCAATCCCAACCTTTGACCTTTTGCTCCATCACCGGGCGGTTATATCCCGAGCCAGCGTTATTGACGAAAATATCCAGACCGCCGAAGGCTTTTTCGGTCTGATTGAACAGGTCCTCAAGGGCATCGATATCCCCAACATTGGCTTTGACCAGCAGGGCTTTACGCCCCAGCTTCTCGATCTCGGCTGCGGTTTCTTCGGCGGGCTTGCGGTTGCGGAAGAAGTTGACGACCACATCCGCTCCCTGGCGGGCCAGTTCGATTGCGATGGCACGCCCGATACCCCGGCCAGAGCCAGTGACCAATGCGGTTTTATTCAAAAATGGCTGTTCTGTCATGGTTTCACACCCTTCTGATCTGGGTAAAAAGGTTTGGGTCAAGCTGGTCCAATTGGTCTGTGCCAAGCTGCTGGACTGCATCCACCAACGCCTGGATGTCGGATTTGAACTGACCG
>QKGK01000016.1 GCA_003250455.1 Chloroflexota bacterium
TGAGGGCACTGGAGAAATCCTTTGGGGGTTCTTTCTCTTTGGACCAATCGTTCAGCAGTTTGCGCTGATCATTTTTGGGATCGATGCATTGCGGAAAAAGCCGCTTCCCCGCTGGCATGGTCTGCCGCTCCTGGCTGGAATTGGGTTTCTATTTCTTCCGCTCGTATTTACGGCGTCTTACACTTACGGGGGCAATTTTCCCTGGTATCTCTTTGCAGGGATCGTTCTCCAGATTGTGTTCATTTCGGCTCTGGGCTTCATCCTGCAGGGGGATGCCGAGGTGGAGGCGAAGGAGATGGCTGCGGCCTGATATAGAGATTTTGCTGCCTTCAAGAGCGGATGAGGGTGTGCTTTCCTCATCCGCTTTGGATTAACCAAACAATTTTTCCCCTGGAGGATAGGAGATGGAACGGTTTACTTCTAAATCAACAGGGAGATTGGCATTGGTGATTGGGGGCATCTCGGTGCTTGCGTTGGTCTCGCTGATCATCTTTTTTATCGGCTATTTCAATGATCTCCCGGCGCTGGGCCCGTTTGGTCCGGCAAACGATGTGTTAGGCGCACTTGAAGCCGTTCTCAGCGCAGTGTTGGCCAGCATGTTGATCCCGCCGCTGCGCAAACAGCCATTTTGGTTCGTCATTTTCCTGCTATTGGTGGTTGCTGCCTGGATCGGAGCGCTGATCGTGACCATCGATTCGCTGGAGGCTGGCGGAATCATCTCTGGTGTAACCCGGGCAAATTTAAGGATCAATTATGGCCTGGGTGTGATCGCCCGGGAGAACCTTCATTACGGGTTTGGCCTGATCAGCGTGTGGCTGATGGTATTGAACATGGTTGCCTTTGTGAAACAGTTTTGGACGCCGACGCTGGCCTTTTTCGGTCTTTTGGCCGGGATGGCCATGTTCATCGGGCTGGCCGGGGGGCGCGGCGCTTTGGGCTTTGTCGTTCTTTACCCGGCGTGGTGCATCTGGCTGGGAAGGTGGATATTGAAAAGCGAAGCGGCGGGGTAAGCATCCACCTGACCCAGGGCACTTCTTCCTTACAAAAGCGGATGGCGCGCAACTTGCGTTATCCGCTTTGTGTTAATATGTGCGTAAATTCGCAAATTTCCTTAAAAATATTGCTTTCTCCTATTAAGTGGGGTACCAAATTCGATTTATGGAGATGGATACCTTGAATCCATCTGGCAGAGGAGTATAATCCTATCCAGTTTAACCATAAGGAAGAGATTACTCTATGAAATTAATTAACAAAATTTCCGATTCATCCAACACCAGTCTGATCATCCTGGCCACCATCGTTGGTGTTGGTACCGGTTTGGGAGCGGTGGCATTCCGCTACCTGATCCGGGGAGTGGAATGGGTAGGATACACCTGGTTCCCATCATTTTTCCCCAGCCTGGGGAACTGGTATGTGGTCATCATCCCCGCCATTGGCGGTTTAATCGTCGGCCCATTGATCTACTTTTATGCGCGCGAAGCCAAGGGACATGGGGTCCCCGAAGTAATGGAAGCCGTAGCGCTGCGCGGCGGCCGCATCCGCCCGATCGTAGCGCTGGTCAAATCGCTTGCTTCCTCCATTTCCATCGGCACCGGCGGCTCGGTCGGCCGTGAAGGGCCAATCGTGCAGATCGGGAGCGCCCTCGGGTCCACCCTGGGGCAAAAGCTGGACCTGTCCGAAGACCGCATCCGCAACCTGGTGGCCTGCGGCGCCGCCGGTGGGATTGCCGCCACCTTCAACGCCCCCATCGCCGGGGTCATTTTTGCCCTGGAGATCATCCTGGGGTCGTTCAATGTGCGTCATTTCAGCAGCGTAGTGATCTCCTCGGTGACCGCCAGCATCATTGGCCGGGCCGTGTTTGGCAACGAGCCGGCTTTTGCCATCCCGTTGGAATACGGCATCAACAGCCTGTGGGAGTTCATCTTCTACCTGGGGCTGGGAGTGCTGGCCGCATTTTGGGGGGTGCTGTTTGTGCGAACCCTGTACTGGTCGGAAGATGTCTTTGACGGCTGGAAGCTGAAGCCTGAATGGATCAAGCCGATGATCGGCGGCATATTGCTGGGGATCATCGCACTGCTCTATCCCCGCCTGACTGGCGTCAGTTGGGAGCACCAGCCGCAGATCTTCAATGTGGGCTATGAGGTGATCGAAGGCGCTTTGGCAAACCAGCTGACCTTCAAAATTGCCCTGACGCTGCTGGTGTTGAAACTGGTTGCCACCAGCCTGACGCTCGGTTCCGGTGGGTCTGGTGGTGTGTTTGCGCCCTCCCTGTTCATGGGCGCTATGCTGGGTACAGCCTTTGACCTGGGTGTGCATACGGTCTTCCCGGATATTTCAGCGCCCCCTGGCGCTTATGCCCTGGTGGGGATGGCGGCCACCTTTGCTGCTACCGCGCATGCGCCTATCACGGCGGTGCTGATTCTCTTTGAGCTGACTGGCGACTACCGCATCATTCTGCCGCTGATGCTCACCGTGGTGGTGACTACTATCCTGGCGCAGAAGCTGCTGAAGGGTGAATCAATCTATACGCTCAAGCTCACCCGCCGCGGCGTACACCTGCAGCGAGGGCGGGATGTGGATATCCTGCAGGGCGTGCTGGTCAACGAGGTCATGTCGAACGAGTTCAATATTGTTTCCAAGGACGACAGCCTGGCCGATTTCTCGGCGCTGCTGAACAGGACTCATCGGCATGCGGCTGTGATCCTGGATGATGCGGGCAAGCTGAGCGGCATTGTTACCCTCAGTGACCTGGAAAACGCCATTGCCGATCAAATGGACCTGGAAGCCACCACGGTGCAGGAGGTTGCCGTGCGGCGCCCCAGGATGATGGTTGCCTATCCGGACGAATCTATCGGCACGGCACTCAACCGGATGAGCCCGCGGGGATTGGGACGTTTGCCGGTTGTCTCCCGGGAGGACCCCAGCAGGTTATTGGGGCTGATCCGCCGTGAGGATATTATCCGCTCCTATCACCTGGCCCTCACCCGCCGGGCGGAGATCTCTCAGCGGGCCAAGCAAATGAAGCTGGAAAAAGAGGATGATCTGGAAATTGTCAACCTGCTGGTGGATGGAGATGCGGCAATCGTAGGACAGGCGGTGCAGGAGTTTGCAGCTAACCTGCCCAAAGACAGCCTGCTGATCTCGATCAAAAAGGGCGACCGGACGATCATCCCGCATGGAAATACGTTGCTGGATGCCGGGGATTACATCTCGATCATTCTACGGAAAGAGGAAGTGGAATCCGTTTACCGCCTGTTGAGCAGGAAAAGTTAAACGATATAACTGGAAGAAAATAAAGCCGCCGGAGGACCCTCCGGCGGTTTCTGTTTCTGGGATATAGGTTGGATTATAATGACGATCTGATGAGCAAGAAAACCATCCCCACCGAGCAGACTGCAGAGAATATCGCCGCAGTTTTGGACTTGTTGGCGGAAACGCCCAAGAAGCTGGCGGCTATGGCTGCGTCAATTCCGCCCGATGTGCTCACCCAACCGCTTGCTCCCGGCGAGCGCACGCCAACCGAGGTACTGGCGCACCTGGTCAACACCGAAGCGCTGACTGCTGAAAGCATCACCCTGGCGCTGCTGCAAAAAACGCCGTTGCTGCCTAAGCTGCACGCCGAGCGCGACCTGGGTAAATTACTCCGGCACGACCAGGATACCTTCAATGAGCTTCTGGCCTATTTCACCTACCGGCGCAAGGTGCTGCTGCGGGTATTGGATGGGTTGAGCGGGAAGCAGTGGTCCCGCCAAGTGCGGGAAGAAGGAAAACAGCGCCAGGAATCGGTCTATTGGCGGGCGCGCGGCCAGGCGCTGCACGAACTGGATCACCTTGATGACCTTGAAAGCAAGCTGCCCCAATAATCAGTATTGGAATTGATCTAAAAAATGGGTCAGTCCGGCAGCTCGATGCGGGTGGTGAAGGTGACCGGGAGCGACGCTTCTATCACAACTGCCAGCGAAAGCGCCGGAACTTTTACCGCGTAGGTGGGGGAAAACCAGCCGCGCACCGGATTGGTATTTGCTCCTACCAGTGCTTGCCCGGCGCGCACCAGGCTGAAGTTCAGAGGCGCATCGCCAGAACGCACCTGCACGACCACATCTCCTTTTCCGGAATCGAGGCGAAGGATGCCATTGTTGAACTGCCACTGCCAGTCGGGCAGCATCCAGTGCAGCCGGATATGATGGGGGCGTGCATCTTTTTTCTTTTCATTTGTGGGCAGCAGCTGATCGCGTACCAGCCAGGTATTGCCTTCCACCGAGACCATCCGGCGGTGGGAAATGCCTAACCGGCGGTAGCCATCGTGCCGGGCGACCGCCCAGGTAAGCCGGTCAAGTTCGTCCCGGCTGGTGTCCAGCACCTCGGCCTGTGCCCAGTCCAGCCACAAAAATCGGCCGGCTTTGGTCATCTGCGGTTGGCCGTCTACGGTGAGGGTGCTGTGGACGGCAGTTACGTCCAGGGGGTTATCCCAGGGTGCGTCGGCGTTGTACTGGTACACGCCCGGGTCCATGGTGATATTGCTCCCCCGCCACCACAGGTCCAGGTGGAGCTGGTCGGCGTGCGCCGGGCGGCCGGAGAAGTGTACCGCCCGCAGGTAGGCCCAGGAATGCAGCCCGCTCAAGCGCAGGATGGACGGGTTCGGCACCACCGGCGTCTCTTCGACCGGCCGGCCCCCTAACCATAGGGTCATTTCATCGCCAGGGCCGGGCGGCAAGGGTGTTTCGTTCAGGAAGGCCTGGGCGGAGGCCTGCGCCACCGGGCGGAAATCGGCGTAGGGGCATGTGGTCAGCGGGAGGATGTATGCGCCATCGTTGCCGCCCAGGTTGGGCACCCCGCCGCTTGGCTTATCCAGCAGGGCCAGCAGCCAGCGGGTGGCGGCGGCCAGCTTTGAAAGGCTTCTTGGGGGGAAGGATTCCATTTTTTCTTCTGCCAGACGGCGGGCAAACAGGGCCAGCTGGAGCATCAGCCGGTGGTAGTTGGTGCTGTGCTGGCTGTAAGTGCCATCCTCGTCAATCTGGGTTTGCAAGGCATGATGCAGCCAGCGCCAGCCCTGTTCCTTCCATTTCCGCGCCTGCGGATGCTCCGGGAGGGCAACGGCGGCAGTGTACAACCCAACAGCCTCCGAGATCAGGTGGTTGTTATTTTGGGAGCGGGCGTAGTCCAGCGTAGGCAGGATGCGTTCTGCATGGGCGGCCAGCATCCCCGCCAGCAGAAACTGGCGTTCGCGGGTAGTGGCGGGTGCTTCTGCCATCAGCCCGGCGGAAAAGGCCAGTGCGATCAGCCGCAGGGCCACTTCCTGCCCGGAAGCCCAGTGCGGGCCGGTGTTGGGCGGATTGCCCTGGGCGAAGGTTTCAACCAGTGACCAGAAAGCCTCGGCGAAAAGGTTGTCTTTGTCCACCAGGTAGGCGCGCCCCAGGGTGGTTGCCCAGCCGAAGCGGGCGGGTTCCCAAATGAGCTTGATATCCTCACCGTGGTGCTGCGCGCCGGTGTGCCTGGTCCAGTGATCCAGCTTCCCTGTGGGAGTCAGTTCCAGCGGCTGAAAAGCGCCGCCAAACAGGCGCACCTGTCCTTCGGTGACCTCACGGGCTGCTGTAAGCAGAGATGGGGTATCCTCACCCAGCACAGCCCGCAGGTAGCCCAGGTTGGGCAGGGGAAAGAGCGGCAGGTAGGGCTTACCGGCTTCCTGGGCGGCCTCGGCGTAGATGCCGATTGGCGTTTGACGCCTAAGGATACCGCTTCGCAGCCGGAACTGGTAGCGCAGAAAAGGCCATAACTGATCCCAACCGAGCTGCTGCAGGGCTTTGGTTGTGCGCAAAATTTTATTCATCGTGCTTTTATTATAGCGGTTGCCTTGTGAAAGGGAAACGAAAAGGATAAAATAATTATTGGCGAAGAATAAATTTAGGTTTTCATAAATTTATTGGCGCGTCTAACCCTGCCTGGTGGGGTTAAACCCCAGGAATCCAGTCGATTCGAGACGAAGGTTAACAAAGTATTTACGCCATACCAGACCACTTTTGGTATAATTCTCTGGATGTCTGCCGGTTGAACTGGCAGAATTACTGATTATGAAATATCAAGCAATTCTTAATGCTTGTACGTGTAAATGCCATTATTTTGAAATTGGAGAATAGTCAATTATGAAAAAGGAAGAGTATTTGGATCTGTACCGCCAGATGGTACTGATCCGCCGGACGGAGGAACGCGCCGCAGAACTGTATCAGCAGGGCAAAATCGGCGGCTTCCTCCATCTTTATATCGGGCAGGAGGCTGTCAGCACCGGGCTGGTTGCCGCCCGCCTGCCGCAAGACCGCATGATCACCGCCTACCGCGACCACGGGCTGGCCATCAACGTCGGGCTGACCGCTAACGAAGTGGTGGCCGAACTGTTGGGGAAGGCCACCGGGATGTCGAAAGGCAAAGGCGGCTCGATGCACATGGCCAGTGTGGAAAAGAACTTCTGGGGTGGGCACGCGATTGTCGGCGCGCACCTGCCGATTGCCGCCGGGCTGGCCCTGGGCGACCAGTACGCCGGTTCGGACGGCGTGACCGTTTGCATGTTCGGCGATGGCGCTACCAACATCGGCTACTTCCACGAAGCCCTGAACCTCTCGAAGGTGTGGAAGCTTCCCGTATTGTGGGTCTGTGAGAATAACCAGTACGGCATGGGCACGGCTGTAGACCGGGCCTCTGCTGTGAGCGAGATCCGCCAGAAAGCCGAAGGCTACCAGATCCCTAACGAGCGCGTCGAAGGCATGGACGTGCTGGAAGTGAAGAAAGCCGCCGAAAAAGCCCTCAAGCACGTGCGTGAAGGCAATGGCCCGTACTTCCTGGAGATCATGACCTACCGCTTCCGTGGCCACTCCATGGGCGACCCGGAACGCTACCGCGAGGCCGAAGAAGTGCACCGCTGGCAGGAAGAAGACCCGATCGGCATCTACCACAAATGGCTGGTGGAGAACGGAAAAGCCACCGACGAAGAACTGGATGCGATCGTGGCGGCAGCAGAGCAGGAAGTGGAAGACGCGGTGGAATTCGCTGAGAACAGCCCCGAACCTGCCCCTGAAGCCTTGTTCGAACATGTTTACGTGGAGGAAGACTAATATGGCTGCGATCACTGTACGACAGGCAATCTCCGACGCACTGCGTGAGGAGATGGAACGCGACGAAAAAGTCTTCATCCTCGGTGAGGAAGTTGGCGTGTGGGGCGGCACCTATGCTGTGACCCGTGGATTTTACGACCAGTTTGGCGGAGAGCGCGTCAAAGATACCCCCATTTCTGAGGCGGCCATCATTGGCGCGGCCATCGGTGCGGCCATGACCGGCCTGCGCCCGATTGCAGAACTGATGACGATCAACTTCGCCTTTTCGGCGATGGACCATATTGTCAATGAAGCCCCTAAGCTGCACTATATGTTCGGCGGGCAGTTCAAAATCCCCATGGTGATCCGTGCCGTGGGCGGCGGCGGCCGCCAGTTGGGCGCTACCCACTCGCAGACCCCGGATGCCGTTTTTGCGCACTTCCCCGGACTGAAGGTGGTCGCCCCCGGCACCCCGGCAGATGCCAAAGGATTATTGAAAGCCGCCATCCGCTCGGACGACCCCGTGTTGTTCATCGAGCACGCCACCCTGTATCAATGGCGCGGCGAAGTACCGGAAGGCGATTATGTTGTGCCGATCGGGAAGTCCAAGGTGCAGCGCCCCGGCGACGCCGTAACCGTAGTGAGCTACAGCAAGGGCTTGCAGCTTTCCATGCAGGCCGCCGACGCGCTGGCCAAGGAAGGCATCAACATCGAAGTTGTGGACCTGCGCACGCTGCGCCCGCTGGATATGGAACCGGTGATCGAGTCCTTCAAGAAGACCAACCGGGCCGTGATCGTGGAAGAAGGCTGGCGTTCGTATGGGGTCGGATCCGAAGTGGCCACCCGGCTGTATGAAGAGGCCTTCGATTACGTCGATGCCCCGATCAAACGAGTGGCCCAAACAGAGGTTCCGCTGCCGTATAACCGCAACCTGGAACAGATGGCCCTGCCGCAGGTAGAAGATGTGATCAAGGCCGTCAAGGAGGTTTTGTAAGATGGCTGATGTTGTCACTATGCCCAAACTGGGTTTTGATATGGCCGAAGGCACGCTGATCCGCTGGGCAAAAGCGGAAGGCGAAGCCGTGGAAAAAGGCGAGCTGCTGGCCGAGATCGAAACCGATAAAGCCACCGTGGAGGTGGAATCGCTGTTCACCGGGACGGTGCGCAAGCAGTTGGTCTCCGAAGGGGCGATCGTACCGGTAAATACCCCCATCGCCGTGATCGGCGGGGCGGAAGAAGAGATCGACTTTGCTGCCCTGGGTGCAAGCGATGAAACAGTCGCCCCGGCGGAAACTCCCGCCGAAGAGGCCACTGAAGCCGCCCAGCCCACCCCGGCAGCCCCTGCCCCGGCGGAAGAAGCTGACGGCAACCTGCCCGGTGGTGTGCGCGCCACACCTCTGGCCCGACGGATCGCCGAGGACAAGAATATTGACCTGACCGCCCTGGCGGGCACCGGTCCGGGTGGACGGATTGTCAAAGCCGATGTGGAGGCTGCTGAAGCCGCTCCCCCGGCGGCCGCCCCAGCCCCTGCCCCTGCCGCCCAACCTGAAGCAGCCCCTGCTGCAGCACCCAGCGCTCCGGCACTGGCGCCGCTGGCAGCGGCGATGGTCGGCGAGACCCCGTCAGACAAGCGCGTGCCTCTGACCCGCCTGCGCCAGACAATTGGTAAGCGCATGGTGGATTCCAAGCAGAATTTCCCGGCCTTTTATGTCACTACCGAATATGACATGGGCCCGGTGATGGCGCTGCGCAAGCAGGCTAACGCCATGCTGGCCGGGACGGGCGAAAAGCTCTCCGTAAATGACTTCATTGTGAAGGCTGTGGCCCTGGCGCTGCGCCGCTTCCCCAACCTGAACGCCAAACTGGACGGCGATGCCGTGCTCCAGTATGGCCGGGTGAACGTGGGCAACGCTGTAGCGATGGATAACGGCCTGATGACCGTGGTGTGCCACGACGCCGACCGCAAGACGCTGCGGCAGATCTCTTCGGAAGTGCGTGAGAAAGCCGGGCGGGCGCGTGCCGGAAAGATCCAGTCGGACGACATCTCCGATTCGACTTTCTCGATCAGCAACCTGGGCATGTTCGACGTGGACACCTTTGTCGCCATCATCAGCCCGCCAGAGGCCGCCATTTTGGCGGTTGGCTCTGCGGCGCAGGTGCCGGTGGTGAAGGACGGCGAGCTGACCGTGGGCTGGCGCATGAAGGCGACCATCTCGGTGGATCACCGGGTGAGCGATGGCGCCGAGGCTGCCCAGTTCATGCAGGCGCTGGCCGAATACATCGAGAACCCTGTCACCTTGATGTTGTAACAGGCAAAGATTTCAGTTTATTTAGGGACGGGCTGCTAAAGCCCGTCCTTTTTTTGTATGGGGGGAGATGGGCACCGAGTAACCAGGCGCCGGGGGATCAGGTCGTCAGGTTGGGCAACCTGGAGCGGCGCACGGCTGTGCGCCGCTAACAGGGTGTAAACCAATCATTTCTCTCGCCCATCGTTCATCTGTGTATATCAGTGCTTCAGTTTGTCCGTTGGTCGGATAGTGGTTAGTCAGAGAGGCAAAAGGTATTTGGTTGCTTTATGATTCGGTTCCCGATCCCTGGGTGCCTTGTTACCTGATTACTCAGCCCCTGAAGACTATCCGGCTAATGACTACATGACCACCAGACTAACCATTATAATTACCCCATGCCTACAAATCCCGACCCCACCCAGCAAACCTACGACGAATATGCCGCCCAGATCGCCGAGCGATTTTGGGAAACGGAACTGCCCCGCGCCTGGGATGCCTTCTGTGCGCGGCTGCCGGAAGGCGCGATGGTGGCAGACCTGGGATGCGGCGCGGGGCGCGATACCGGGCAGTTCACCGGGCGCGGTTATTGGACGGTGGGGATGGACTATTCCTACGGGATGCTCGTCCAGGCGGCACAGCGTGCTCCCGCTCCCTATACACAGGGGGACTTGCGGCAGCTGCCCTTTGCGGACGTCTCTCTGGATGCCGCCTGGGTGAATGCTTCGCTGCTGCACATCCCGCGGGCGCAGGCCCCCGGGGTGCTGGCGGAGGTCCGGCGGGTGTTGAAACCTGGCGGCGTGCTCTATCTGAGCCTCAAGGAGGGGAAAGGCGAAGTCTGGGAGCAGCGCGAAGGGATGCGTTTTTTCACGTTCTTTGGAGTGGAAGAGACCCGCACGTTGCTAAAGGATGCTGGGTTTACTCTGCTGGAAGAATGGATTGAACAAACTCCAAGGGTTACCTGGATCAATCTGCTGGCACGAAAAACAACACAGTAATTAGGAAACAGGCACCAAGGGAATTGGGATCAGGGATCAGTAATTAGTTGCCCAGGAAAAATCCTTGCTAACCCCATGGATTCTGGTCACTGATCGACTGGTTGGCTATTTGCTCATGTCCACGTAGTTGTCGTAGATCAGGCCGACAAAGCTCAAGCCCATGCCCAATACCATGGAGAGGTAGATCATAAAGCAGATGAAGTAGGAATTGGGGATGATCTTGAGGACCAGGAACCAGGGGGCAACCGCGGCAAAAACACACAGTCCTGCCCCGATCCAGCGCAGTTTACGCCCATTGGGGCGTATCTTTTCGATTATTTTAAGTTTGGTGCGGTCATCGAGTTGGTAGAACATCACAGCCTCCAGCCTTCTTTAATCCATTATACAGAAGAACATCGGAGGGGAAATTAAACTGAAGTGAGTGATGAGTGACGAGTAACGAGTCACAAAGTAATTAGGGATGAGGCACCAAGCAGTGAGTTCTCGAACGCTTATCGTCCTGACCCCTCGGTGCCTTGTATCTAATTACTCGGTGCCTGTTTCACACCATGATCCACCCCAACTGGATGCCCTGGCGGACCGCTTCAGCCCGGTTGGAAACATCCAGCTTGGTATAGATCGAAGATACGTGGAATTTGACCGTGTGCTCGCTGATGTTGAGGACGGCAGAAATCTGCTTGTTCGCCAGCCCATCGGCCAGCAAAGTGAGCACTTCCAGCTCGCGCTCTGTCAGGGCGGTGTTGGCTGAATCCGAAGTCTCGGCGCGGCGGGTTGGGGTGGTCAGTAAAGGCTGCATCTGGGCGGCATCCCCCACGATCAGGCCCAGGTCGAGGGCATACAGGGTGGTGATGAGGGCTTCCTCCGAACAGTCGGTGGGCAGCAGACCCCAGGCGCGTAATGGCAGGGTGAGCAGGGTTTCACCATCCGCAGGTACATCGGTAAGCAGCAGCACCGCCGGGGACGGTTCGTCCGCCGGAAGCCAGTCTGCCAGCCGGGAAATTTCTTCGCCGCCGGCCATCAGCACCAAAACGTCCACCGGCTGGCGGACGGCTGGCAGCGTATCCAGCGAAGCGGCCTCGCCTGTCACATCCACATCCTCGGCGGCGTTGAGCAGCGTGCGGAGCCCGGCCCTGCCGGCTAATGAAGGTGCGATCACCACGGTTTGGATCAAATTATTTTCCTCTGGTTGGTTGAACCCGTTTTCCCCAGGCAAAAGTTCTCTGCCTGGGGAACGTGGTCGATTCGTTTAATTCAGTGTATGTTCAGTCTTCCTTACGGCCTTCCTTGCGGCCGCCTTTTTTGCCTTTCTTGTGCGAGCCTTTTTTGCCCTCATGGTGGCGGTGTCCGTGATGTCCGCCATGCCCCTCACCGCGGCGTTCGCCACGATGCTTACCGCCGTGCGGGTCGCCGTGCGGGCCGCCATGGCGGGCCATACGCATCGCCCAGCGGCGGGCGCGCTCCCCACGGAAATCCTCGCGGTCGAATTCAGGGCGTTCGCCGATGGTCACTTTGAGCGTTTCCGGGGCGCCGCCTCGCAGCACTTCCACTTCAGTTTCCTGCCCGACGATCTCGCCGTTCAGTAAAGGCATCAGCTGCTGGTGGCTTTCCACCGGCTGCCCGCCCAGGCCAATCAGGATATCGCCGACCATCATTCCGCCGGAAGCGGCCGGGCCGTCTTCTTCCAGGCCGATGATCAGCAGACCTTGCTCCTGTTCCCGGTCAAGGGCCTGAATGGCAGCATTGGGCAGGCCAACCGGCTGTCCGCTGATGCCCAGGAAGCCGCGTTTGATCGTGCCGTGCTCTTTGAGCATCGCGGCGATCTTGCTGGCAACCCCGATGGGGATGGCGATGGAATTAGCCATACGCAGGCCGGAGGTATTGATCCCGATGACTTCGCCGGAGACGTTGATCAGCGGGCCGCCGGAAAAGCCAGGGTAGGGGGTGGCGTCGGTGCGGTAATGGCCTTCCAGCATGCCGCCGCTGCGGTAGTGCAGCGGGCCGCCTTTGGCGCTCAGGGTGCCCAGGCTGGCCTGCACATCCCCAAAGGGGCGGCCAAGCGCAAGCACCAGCTCGCCGACTTCTGCTGCTTCCTGCGTGACGGCGGGGGCAGCGGCAGCTTTCTCCAGCTTGAGAACGGCCAGGTCACTGTTGGGGTCGTAGCCAAGCAGCTCGGCGGCCAGTTGTGTCCCGTCTGGCAGGGCTACTTGAATGTTCTCATCGTCTTCGAGTACGTGGGCCGCAGTGAGGACGGTCTCGGCGTCCAGGGCAATCCCGCTGGCGGGCAAGCGCCGGCGGGAGATCACGGTGACGGTGAATGCGCCTGCAGTTTTGACCGCTTCGGCCAACCCGGCAGAAAAATTCTTGAGTTCTTTATTCATCATTTACTCCTTCCTTCATCATACGATAGGACTATTGGTTTTCCATTAACAAATTTTGCTTTTTTCATATCCCAATGATAGAGAAAAGGGGGTTTTTGCGCTTCGGGCGTTTGGTTAGGTGCGTCACTGGCCGTTTGGGTAGGTGCGCCTGCCAAAACGGGTGGTTTATTAGAAATATTCAAAAATATACAATAAATTTGGATAAAAACCAAAATATTTGGTTAAAATACCAAAATCTATTGACTTAATTTCAAAATTATGCTATTTTAAGCACACAGGAGAACAAAACTATGACTAACATTCCATCCCAATGCCCAAGCTGCCAGCAGCCCATGGTGATCACCCATCTGAGCTGCACCAACTGCAATACGGCCATCGCCGGGTACTACCCGTTGAGCCCCTTTGCCCATCTTTCTGAGGAAAATCTCAAATTCCTGGAGAACTTCATCCGCTACCGCGGCAACGTCAAAGAGATGGAGCGCGAGATCGGCC
>QKGK01000450.1 GCA_003250455.1 Chloroflexota bacterium
GGTTGACAATTGTGCATGCGGGCGCGGGGTATGGCAAAAGCACCACACTGGCAATGCTGGCAAAAGAAAATCCGCACGTTATCTGGTATCAACTTTCGGAAGAAGACCAGGACCCCTTTGTATTCCTCCTGCATTTATGTTACGCCACCCGGATGGTCTACCCGGATCTGGACGGTCTGCCCACCCCATTATTGGAATCATGGGACAGCGGCCGCGGCGCACAGTCCACTCGAGAGATCGTCTTCCAATATCTGAATGCCATTGGTTCCGGCGTGGAATCCCCCACAGTGCTGATCCTGGATGACCTGCACCTGGCCTCGGACGTACCTGAGATTGCCCATATCCTGGACAGACTGATCGGGTTAGCGCCTGCGGTGCTGCATTTTGTAATTGCCTCACGCAATGTGGTGCAGCTACCCAATCTGTTCCGCTGGCGCTCATTGGGGCAGGTAATGACGCTGGATCAGTCCATTTTGGCTTTCTCGGAGCAGGAAATTATCCAGCTCTTCCAGGCGCAGTACGGCATTTCCCTGACGGACGAGGAAGTAGAAGATCTGTATGCTGCTACCGAAGGTTGGGCGATCGCCTTGCAGTTAATCGGGCAGAGTCTGAACAGCGGCTCGATCCAATCGGTACGGGATGCTTTGGCCCGGCAAGCCACACCATTGGAAAGTTTGTTTGAGGTGCTGGCGAAGGATGTATTGGAAGGCCAGGCGGAAGATATCCAAACGTTCATGCGCAATTCTTCTGTTCTGCGCACAATGATACCGGATTCATGCAACTGGCTGATGGATATTGAAGACAGCGAATCCCGGCTGGCATATTTATGGAAGAATGATCTGTTCGTTTCAGAACTCGGACAATTTGAGTTCCGCTACCATCCCATTTTCAAGCAATTTTTATATGAACAACTGACCCCGCAAAGGCGGGTATCTCTGCACCAGCGAGCCGCGGCGTTCTTCCAGGAGCATCAACAGCCCAATACGGCTATTTTCCATTACCTCCAGGCGGAAGATTATTTTAACGCCGCAAAGCTGCTGAACAGCTACGGTGGTCAGTTGCACGCTATGGGCCACCTGGATACGCTGGCAAACTACCTGGATCTGCTTTCCCCCGAAGCGCTCAGCCAGTTCCCCACGCTGATTTATTACATGGGGGATCTGGCCCGGCTTCACAGCCGCTTTCAGGAAGCACTGGGTTGGTACCAGCAAGCTGAAGCGTTATGGCGGGAACGCGGTCAGATAGACGGCATCAGCCGGTCGCTACGCGGACAAGCGCGCATCTATTTGGATACGGTCAACCCGACTAAGGCGGAGGAGCTCCTCCAGGAGGCCCTTCGCTTGAGTGACGGGATCACAGACAGGGAGACGCATGCTCGTCTGTACCAACTGCTGGCTGAGAATAAGCTCAACCTCGGTAAGGTGGACGAGGCCGAGAAGCTGCACCAGCAGGCAGAAGTCCTGCGCAATGAAGGCCCTGGCGATTCCCAGCTGCTCAACCGGGTACGTCTGCGCACCGGCCGGCACGCCGAGGCAATTCAACAGTTGGAGCTGCAAGCCCTGGAAGAAAGCAGCGAACCGGTGCATTTGCCGCGCGCACATCGGGAGACGCAGTTGCTGCTGTCCTTTATTTATGCCATGCAGGGGGAAGGAGAAAAAGCCACCCGCACAGCCAGGAAGGGTATCCGGCGAGGCAAAGAGCTGGCATCACCTTTCATCACCGGTGTCGGGTATATGCGCCTCGGCCATGCATTGATGATTACCGAAGGTTTCGAGGGTTATACCGAAGCCGCCGAGCTGTTTACCCAGGTGGTTGAGATCAGCCGGGAAATTTCAACCCCGAGATTGAAAGTGGAAGCCCTTTGGGGATTGACCCGTGTGCATGGTTACCAGGGGAACCTGGAAACTGCCCGAACAACAGCGCTAACGGGCATCAACATCGCCAACCAGGCGGGAGATGAATGGATTGCCAGCCTCACGCGCCTGGCACTCGGAGCCGGCTACGTGCTGGCTGGGCATTACGCTGAGGCAACCCCCTGGCTGGATGATGCAATCCGCGGCTTTCAGGAATGCAGCGATCCCTTTGGGCGTAATGCCGTACGCATGTGGCAGTCGTTGGCCTGGTTCTGGCAGGGGGAGTTTGAGTTGCTCACGTCTGGTCTGAGCGAATTGCTGTCGTCTTGCCAGCAAAGCAATTATGACTACCTGTTTGTGCGGCGCACCTCGTTGGGTCTGCCAGATGAACGTTTGATCATACCCCTGCTGATCTGGGCGCGCAACCAGGGTCTGGGCGGCGGCTACCCAGCCCGTCTGCTGAGCCAAATGGGCTTTGAGAATCTCCAGGTACACCCCGGATACCAGCTACGCGTGCAAACATTCGGCGCGCTGCAAGTGTGGCGCGGCAGACAGCCTGTGGCTCATGGCGATTGGCAGCGCGAAAAGACCCGCCAGCTGTTCCAACTGTTGGTGACCTACCGGCACATGCCGCTGGACCGTGAGCAGATTTGCGAATATCTGTGGCCGGAGTCTGATCCCGAAGCCGCCCAACGCAACTTCAAAGTGGCGTTGAATGCCTTATACAGCGTCCTGGAACCGGAGCGCAAAGCGGGAGAAGAATCCGCCTATGTATTGCGGGAAGGTACGATCTATGGCCTGCGGCCCGGATGCGACCTGTGGCTGGATGTGGACGATTTTCTGGAATTGATCCGACGGGGGGAAAAACTGCTCGACCAGGATGTGGATAAAGCCTTAGCTGCCTACCGTCAGGCTTTGGACCTCTACCGTGGAGAGTATCTTCCTGAAGCGCGTTATCAAGACTGGTCTGCGGTTGAGCGCGAGCATCTAACGGTGCTGTATCTGCAAGCGGCTGACCAATATTGCGAGCTGAGCCTGCGCAAGCGCAATTATACGGTGGTGATTGAAGAGTGCCAGCGCATCCTTTCGCAGGATAGCTGCTGGGAACGCGCTTACCGCCACCTGATGCTGGCTTACGATGGCCTGGGCGACCACGGACAGATGGCCCGCACGTATCAGCGATGTGTGGAAACGATGGCGACCGAATTGAATGTAAAGCCATCTGATGAGACGGAACAGCTCTTCCGCAAGCTGACGGAAGAGAAGTAGTAAAAACCCCAACCTAAACCAGCTTTATATTGGGAGCACCCTCCCCTATCCATGAAAGGTGAGTATCCATATGCGCGATATCTACCTTTCTGCACGAGCAAGACACCTGCCGTGAGGTTGTAACCCCTGCGTAACGCCCTTTTGTTATGTTAACAGCGAAAGGGATGTAGAACGATGGAAGATAAAAAAGTTCCGGAAGTTGCTTCGTTCCTGATCCGCTTTGTAAAGGATCAGACCAAGCCCGATGGCGAACTAAGCTATCGTGGAGTGGTGCAGCATATCCAGACCAACGAGCAAGTCCTTTTCACCCATTGGGCGGAAGTAGAAGCATTCATACAACAATTAATTCCCCTTGAACGCATAAAAACTGAAAAAGGAGTCGATGATGAGATTGAAGGATAGGGTGTGTCTGGTCACTGGC
>QKGK01000286.1 GCA_003250455.1 Chloroflexota bacterium
CTTGCCATGGCTGTCTCCTTAATTTAGTCGCCATCAATTTATGCCGCGCAGTATACCCACAGCGTGTATTAAAATAATTGTATTTTTGTATAAAAGGGGTCTTATTTTTTCAAAAACGTATCAATTTTTAGACAATACTTTCCCACTAATCGGCTTCCTGATAGGGGTTGAAGCGGTATCCGATCCCCGGCTCAGTGAGCACATATTTGGGGATCGCCGGGTCCGGTTCCAGTTTGGAGCGTAACCTTTGTACCAGCCCGCGTACCAGGCCGCGGTTGCCCTCCCCGCTGAACCCCCATACATATTCCACCAGCGTTTCTGTAGGCACCACCCGTCCGGCATGGGTCATTAGCGTGAACAGCAGCCGGAACTCCAGCTGGGTCAGCCGCTGGATCTCGCCCTCGTTGACCTGGACGGTGCGGGTAGAAGGGTCGATCATCACGCCCGACTGAGTCAGGATCGGCAGGCTGAAGAAGGGCATCCCAGCGGAACGCCGCATGATCGCCCGGATCTGGGCGACAAGCGTGCGCACGCTGAAAGGGCGGGCTACAAACAGGTCTGCCCCTGCCTCCAGCAGGGCTACGTGCGGGTCTTCCAGCAGCGGATCGCCGATCACCAGGACTGGCACGGTGGTTTGGGCGCGGATGGCCTCAATGACCTCAACGTCCAGCGGGAAACTGCCCCCAAACGAGATGAGCACAAAATCTGCCGGGCGGTCTGCCCATGCTTCCACGATCCTGGCGGGCTGCTGCACTTGCTGAGCGGAGAATCCTGCCCGCTGCAGCACCAACTGCAGGATGGCAGCTTCATCCAGATGATATGAGTAGAAGACGGCTCGCATTTTTCCCTCCGCTTTTCCGAAACGTCAGCGGGTGACCCGCTGCACCCCTTGCAGGATCTCCTGGGCGGATTTTACCGTCCCTTCGCTCACTTCACCGAGCATCTGGGCCAGCTCCATCAGCCGGGCGCGGTTTTGTACCGCGTGCACCACGGTGGTGGTGCGCCCCTCATGGATGGCTTTTTCCACCTTGAAGTGCTTCTCGCCAAAACCGGCCAGCTGCGCCAGGTGGGTGATGCACAGCACCTGGTGTTCCCTTCCCAGGTGCCAGAGCTTTTGCCCCACCACGGCTCCCACCCGGCCGCCAATCCCCTGGTCGATCTCGTCAAAGATCAAGGTGGGGGTCTGGTCGGCGCTGGCCAGCACGTTCTTCATCGCCAGCATCAGCCGGGAAGTCTCACCGCCGGAAGCGATCTTGACCAGCGGCTTCATCCCTTCGCCAGGGTTGGGTTCCACCAGGAATTCCACCTGCTCGGACCCGTTGTGGTCAAAGGCCACGCGGGAGCCATCGGCGAGGGGCAGCCCGTCCGGGTCTGGCGTGATGCGGAAATCCACGCCAAATTTTGCCTGCTCCATGCGCAAGTCAGTCAGTTCCTTCTCGATCAGCCCGCTGAGTTTTTCGGCGGCCTGGTGCCGCACGCCGGATAAAGCCGCAGCTTTCCGGGCCAGCTGCTGGATCAGGCTGTGTTCTTCTTTTTCAAGCTGCGCCATGCGCTCTTCCGCATGGGTGATCTCATCCAGCTCTTTCTGGGCTTTTTCGCCAAAGGCCAATATCTCGGCGATCGTTTCGCCGTATTTGCGCTTGAGGGTATAGATCAGGTTGAGGCGTTCTTCCACCTTTTCCAGCCGCTTGGGGTCAAATTCAATATCCTGGAGGTATTTGTTCAGGTCGCGGGCCAGTTCCACGGTGCCGTCGAACATCTCCTGGACGCGTTCCAGCAGGCCTTTGCGTTCTTCGTCAATCTTCACCAGATCTTCCAAAGCCTTGAGGGCGACTCCCAGCCGGTCGGTGGCTGAGGCAGAATCCAGTTCGCCTTCGTCCAGGGCAATCTGGGCAATCGTGGCGTATTTGGTGAGGTTCTCAGCGTTTGCCAGCCGCACCCGCTCCGACTTGAGTTCACTTTCTTCGTCAGGGGAGAGTCCCGCCAGGTTGATCTCTTCGACCTGGAAGGTGAGCATCTCCATTTTACGGGCGGCTTCTTTTTCTTCCCTGCGCAGTTTGGCCAGTTCGCTGCGCACCTGCTGGAGCTGCTTGTAGGTGGTGCGGTAATCTGCGACCACTGCTTCGGCTTCGGCAAAACGGTCCAGCAGGTTGAGGTGGCTCTTGACCCGCAGCAGGGAAAGGTGTTCGGACTGGCCGTGCAGGTCGATGAGTAGCTCTCCCAGGGAGCGCAGCATCCCCAGGTTAACGGTGCGCCCGTTGACCCGGGCAATATTGCGCCCTTCGCGGCGGAACTCGCGCTGCAGGGTGACGTAGTTCTCATCGTCCAGCAGGGCTTCTTCCTTCAGGATGGCATGCACAGCCTCGCGTACGGAGGGCATGATCTTGAAGGTGGCCTCCACGCTGGAATGCTCCACCCCGGTGCGGATCACGGACGTATCGGCCCGCACGCCCAGCAGGGTTTCCACCGCATCGATGATGATCGATTTCCCAGCCCCGGTTTCGCCGGTGAAGACGGTCAGTCCCGGGCCGAGTTCTATCTCGATCTGGTCGATGATGGCAAAATTTTGAATACGCAGTTCAAGTAGCATGCGGGTTTACCGTCCCAATTGGATGCCCGACAGGCGCACATAGGTGGCGGAGGCTGCCAGGAAGATGAAGATCCCAGGCCATAACAGGCCGAGGAGTGAACCCAGATTTCCGGTAAAGAGTACCACCAGCAGGATGTGCAGATTGGCAATCAACCCACCGAACACAACACCGGCTGTGGCAGCAGTGAACAATATTTTGGAGCGGCGTTTGCCCACCACGGTGCGCACCGCCTCGGCGATCACCGTTCCGGCACCGGCGCCCGCGGCGAAGATGATGAAGAACAGGAAAAAGCCAAATCCAAAGCCGCCCACCAGATTGAACAGCGCTCCAGCGATCCCTGCCAGAATGGCGGCAGTGAAAAAGCCGGTGATCGGGTCGTACCAGCGGGCGGTGTCGAACACTTTTTGCTGCTCGCGGATGCAGTCCGGGCAGCGGTAACCGGTGGGGGTGCGGCGGGCGCATTTGGGGCAGATATAGTTCCCACATCGGTTGCAGCGCAGCGCAGTTTCCGTTTCAGGATGTCGGTAGCAGTAGGTTTTCGTGGATTCTTCGGTCATGATTGTGTTCCTGCAGAGGGATTTTGATCCATAAGTTTAACCAGGTTGTGGTAAAAGTAACCGACTTCCTGGAAACGCACCAGTTTGGTGACGAATTTGCTGGCGCATACGTCCACCCGGTCGCCTTGATGCAGTGGAATGGATTCCTGCCCGTCTCCACTGACTACGCTGCCGTGGTCAGAAAGCACGGTCACGCTGACCATGGAGCCTTCAGCCAACACGATACCCCGGTCAATGGAAAGGTGCGGGGCCACCGGCACCAGCAGGATATTGCGCAGGTTGGGCGGCAGGATTGGTCCGCCCGCCGCCAGCGCATAAGCGGTGGACCCGGTAGGGGTGGAAACGACCAGCGCATCGGCCACATAGGTGGTGACTTCCAGCCC
>QKGK01000535.1 GCA_003250455.1 Chloroflexota bacterium
GGGTAATATTATTGGACCGGAATTTGCTCGAGCTTATCGACCATTTCGGCGATGACGTCAAAGCCGCCCTGCCAGAAAGACGCCGGGCGAATATCTACGCCTGCCTGGTCAAGGATGTCTACGGGGGACATGGAACCGCCGGCGTCCAGAATCTTGAGATAGCGGGGAATGAAGGATTTTCCTTCCTGGCGGAATTGCTGGTACAGTGAGAAAACCAATAGCTGTCCAAAGGCATAGGCATACACGTAAAATGGGCGGTCGAAAAAGTGGGAAACATAGACCCATTCCCATTTGAACTCTTCGCTCAATTCCACTGCGTCGCCAAATTGGTCCTGCAGATTCCTGAAATAGATCTCGCACAGTTCCTCTACAGACGCGCCGTTGGCGATCGCATCGTGGGCTTCTTTCTCAAACATGGCAAAGAAGATCTGCCGCAGAATTGTGGCAAAGGCATCATCCATCTGGGCAAAGAGAATGTCGCGCCTGACTGCTTCGCTTGCTTCCTCAGCCAGCAGCTTGTCGGTGAGCAGCATTTCGCCAAACGTGCTGGCAGTTTCTGCCAGCGGCAGGGGGGCATGGGCGTTGAAGAAGGTTTGTTTGGCTGCCAGCATGCTGTGGACGCTGTGACCCAGTTCATGGGCCAGGGTGGCGACATCACGCGGCTTGCCTACATAGTTGATCATCACGAAAGGGGTCATTACCGGGTCTACGCCGTAGTTGTATGCACCGCTCATTTTCCCTTTGCGTACTTCGCTGTCGATGTGGTTTTCATCAAGGACGTTTTGGGCAAGGCCAGCCATGGCCGGGTCAAAGTTGGTGAAAGCATCTAGCACCATGTGGGCAGCTTTATTGAAATCGTAGGTAGTGTCATTGTCAGCAGCAACAGGGGCGTAAATATCGTAGCGGCGGAGCTTGTCCATCTTCAGCCATTTGGCTTTGAGCTTGAAGAAGCGATGGAAGACGTGGGCATTATTCCGGGCGACATCCAGCAGGGACTGAACGATCTCGTCCGGCACATCGTTAACCAGGTTGCGATAGGAAATGGGCTTTTGCATCCCGCGCAGTTTAACGTGCTCGTTGCCATAGTCGCGCACATAATTCTGGTAGATGAGCCCTAAAACCGGGCCTTCGCTGCCATATACGCGGAAGAGCTCCTGGTAAGCGGCAGCACGGACGTCGGGATTGCTGGAGTAGACATTCTGGAGCAGTTCGCCCTGTGTGAGCTCTTTTTCTTCTCCGTCAACCGTGAGGGTGAAGGAAAGTTTGTTGGTGATGGCTTCGTAAATATTGTAAAGGGCGGAGGAACCGGTCACATTTTTGATGTTAATGACCTTTTCTTCCGGCTCACTGAGAGTGAAAGGCTTGAAGTTGCGGAGCTGCTTCAAATAATACTCGTACTGACCGGCGCGCACCATGAACTTTTCGGCTTCTTCATCGCTGAGGCTTTTCCACCAGAGGGAAAAGAACAGCATGCGGTTTTGAATGTCTGCCCCCAACTGGTCCATTTTGCCCATGAAGGTGGTTGCTTCAGAATCCTGGGTGTTGGCGCTGAATTTGAGGAAAGCGTACTGGGAAAGTTTTGAAATATCCAGGACTATTGATTCACTGATAGCAATTGCCTCATAAAAATCCTCAATATCCATTTCCGGGGTAAGTTTTTCCCGGTACGCTTCGAATTTATCCGTATATAGATTCACTCTTTCCAGGGTTTCGTCTACTTCACTGGACTTGACCGCAGGGTATAAAGCAGTGAGGTCCCATGGGGAAGAGGTGTAGGTGGTTTCTGCCATTCGGTTGACTCCTTCTGGTGGTTTCGGTGTGGAATATCTCCAATAGTTATTGTAGTTTAGTTTTTTATCTCCAGACACCTCCTCAAGTATAATTTTTTCTGTGATGAAAATAAAGAGGTTCGCACAAACAAATCTGTTTTTGGCGCTTGCTGCTTTTTATTTGGCGGGTTGCACCGCTTTAGAATCCGCTCAAGTGCAGATCCCTGCTACCGAATCGACGTCTACGGTAGTCCCATCTATGGTTTCTCCAACAGTGACACGGTTGCCAACCACTACGTTTGCGCCGACACAAACCCCAACCGCAACCGTGGAACTCGAACTTGTATCGCTCCCTGGAGTATATGACTTGCTGAATGAAACTGACCAGGCAAGGTTGGTACTGATACCTGGGGACACTTTTGAAATGGGTATTGAGGTTGAGGAAGGGATGGCTGTGTGCGATGTTTTAGAGATAGCTTGCGATCCATCTGACTTCGCCGACGAAACGCCAAAACATCGGGTGGGACTTGATCCGTATTATATTTATCAGTTTGAGGTGACCAATGCCCAGTACAAGCTGTGCGTCGAAGAGGGAGACTGTTCGCTTCCCGCTTTTGGGGAGTTCTATAATGATGAACGTTTTTCCCAACACCCAGTTGTGTATGTGAGCTGGTTTGATGCCTCCGATTATTGCGCTTGGGCTGGCGGAAGGCTGCCGACCGAAGCGGAGTGGGAATTTGCAGACCGCGGTACGGACGGTCGGACTTTTCCCTGGGGAAATACCCCGGATTGTGGGTTTGGAAATTACAGCGGATGCACCCAGGGGCTGACGGCAGCGATTGGTTCATTTCCTGCAGGAGCAAGTCCATTTGGCGTGTACGATATGGCTGGCAATGTGACGGAATGGGTGGGGGATTGGTATGCACCAAAATATTACGGGCAATCCCCGGAAATCAACCCGACTGGCCCCGAGGATGGTGAGATGCGAACCGCACGTGGCGGCTCATGGAAGAATCCGCTTCTGGGGATGAGAACCACTGACCGGACGGCAAATTTCCCGGAAGTGTACAGCACCGGGACGGGTTTTCGCTGTATGATCCCAATGGACAATTGAAATCTGAGGCGAAATATTGATTATTTGTGAAAAATGTTGACAAATACCTAATTCACGGTAAAATACCCTTCTCAAAGCCGAAGTGGCGGAATAGGCAGACGCGCTACGTTCAGGGCGTAGTGGGAATTTCTCCCGTGTGGGTTCGACTCCCACCTTCGGCATTGAGCACTCCTCCGGGAGTGATTTTTATTTAAGCAATGTTTGGGCAAGCGGGTAGGTGGTATGGTTCTTGCAAATTAATCCATAAATCAACTTGCTGATCAAGGATACCTGGAGTAAGATGAGTTTATGAAATTTTTTAAGTCTTGGGCAAAACGAATAATGGTAATTGGGGGCGTTTTTGTTCTCCTTTTGTTGGTGATGGACTTGAATTCCCGGATGGTGCACATGCTCCAATTGCGCGGTGAACGGGATGCTGAGCTGACCAAAGTAAACGAACTGCTTGCCCAGGAAGCAGACCTGGACCAGAAAATTGAATATGCTCAATCAGATGAGATTGTTGATGAGTGGGCCCGGAACCAGAATATGATGCAGCAGGAAGGGGATTATGTGGTGGTCGTCATTCCGACAGGTGACCCAATTGAAGAGCCTCAAACGCTGACTGAAGATCCGGAGCCTGAACTGAGTAACTGGGAG
>QKGK01000235.1 GCA_003250455.1 Chloroflexota bacterium
GTCCCCAATTCCACTTCACCATGACCTAACCCCGAATTTTGGCACTCCTTTACCAAAGAACAGAGAATATTAGAATTGGTATGTAGGGGCGGGTTTAGGAATCCACCTCTGATTCAATATTCCATCTAAAAGTTAATGTTTTTCACCACTGCATTTACCAACCCGGAAAATCCCCGTGGCTTGATTAATCCCTGTGACTCGCATATACTTGGGCGTGAGGAATTCACACAAGGAAAATAACCCCAAAAATGCAGATCACTCCCACAAAAATACCTGAAGTTTTGATTGTTGAACCGAAAGTATTCGCAGATGACCGCGGATTTTTCATGGAATCATTTAAAAAGCAGCAGTATGCGGAGGCCGGGATTGACCTCCCCTTTATTCAGGATAACCATTCCGGGTCCAAACAGGGCGTGTTGCGCGGCTTGCATTACCAGATCGAACACCCACAGGGGAAGTTGGTGCGGGTGGTGAAGGGTGCCGTCTACGATGTCGCGGTGGACATCCGCAAAAGCTCTCCCACATTTGGGCAGTATGTTGGTGAGGTCCTCTCGGAGGAGAACCACAGGCAGTTGTGGGTGCCGCCCGGTTTTGCACACGGCTTTTTGGTGCTGACGGATTGGGCAGAATTCATCTACAAGGTCACTGATATTTATTTCCCCCAGGGGGAACGCTCCATCATCTGGAATGACCCGGATCTGAACATTGCCTGGCCTTTGGAAGGCATAGAGGTACTGGTTTCATCCAAAGATGCAGAAGGCAAGCGTTTCCGTGATGCGGATGTTTTTGCATAATAAGGAGTTCAATTAATGAAAAATGTATTGGTTACAGGTGGGGCAGGGTTTATCGGTGCGAATTTTGTCCGCTACTTATTGGAAAAAGAGCCCGAAGTCCGGTTGGTGAACCTGGACTTGCTGACCTATGCCGGTAACGAGGCCAATCTGGTTGACCTGCCAAATGCACACAATCACATCTTTGTGCAAGGCGATATCCGTGACGCAGAATTGGTGGAAAAACTGTTTGCCGACTATGACCTGGATACGGTGGTGCACTTTGCCGCCGAAAGCCATGTAGACCGCTCGATCCTGGGGCCGGCCGCTTTTGTTGAGACCAATATCCTGGGTACGTTTGTACTGCTGGAATCTGCCAGGAAACACTGGCAGGGCGACCCGGAAGGGAAACGTTTCCACCATGTCTCCACGGACGAGGTCTTTGGCTCGCTGGGTCCGGATGATCCGCCATTTGATGAGCATACCGCCTACGACCCGCGTTCGCCTTATTCTGCCTCCAAAGCCAGCAGTGACCACCTGGTGCGTGCGTATTCCCACACTTATGGACTGCCAGCGACAGTGACCAACTGCACCAACAACTATGGCCCGTACCAATACCCGGAGAAACTCATCCCGGTGATCATTACCAACTGCCTGCAAGGCAAACCCATCCCGGTGTATGGCGACGGCAAGCAGATCCGCGATTGGCTGTATGTCGGAGACCACTGCGACGCCATCTACCGCGTGATTGTAAATGGACGGGAAGGTGAGACCTATGCCATCGGCGGGAACAACCAGCCGACCAACCTGGAGATCATCCACACGATTTGCGAAGTCCTGGATGACCGCCTGCCCAACTCTCCGCACGCACCGCATAAAGAACTGATCACGTTTGTCACCGACCGGCCCGGTCATGACCGCCGCTATGCCATGTCGATTGACCGCATCCAAGCGGAACTGGGCTGGCAGCCAACCGAAAGCCTGGCAACCGGTCTGGAAAAGACGGTGGACTGGTATCTGGCGAACCTGGATTGGGTGGACGACATCCGCAACGAATCGGTCTATGCAGACTGGATGACTAAAAACTACGGTAAACGATAAGACGGAGGAAGAAGAATGAAAGGTATCATCCTTGCTGGGGGACACGGCACCCGGCTGCATCCCCTCACTCTGGCGGTCAGCAAACAGCTGCTGCCGGTCTACGACAAACCGATGATCTATTACCCACTCTCGATGCTGATGCTTGCAAATATCCGGGAGGTGTTGGTGATCAGCGACCCCGTTCAGTTACCGACGTTCCGCCGTTTGCTGGGATCCGGTGAGAAGTGGGGAATGAAATTCGCCTATGTCGAGCAGCCTGAACCGCGCGGCCTGGCAGAAGCCTTTCTGCTGGATAAAGAATTCATCGGTGGTGAGCCGGTCTGCCTGATCCTGGGAGACAATATTTTCTTCGGCCATGATATGCCCCAAAGCCTGCGGGAAGCCTCCCAACTGACGGAAGGGGCGCAGGTATTTGCCTACGAAGTGCAGGACCCGGAACGCTATGGTGTGGTCGAGTTTGATGAAAACTTCACCGCTCTCAGCCTGGAAGAAAAACCCAAACAGCCCAAATCCAATTATGCTATCCCCGGGCTGTATTTTTACGACCATCACGTGGTGGAATATGCGGAGAATCTGGAGCCTTCCGGCCGGGGAGAACTGGAGATCACAGATCTAAACCGGATCTACCTAGAAAAAGGTATGTTGAAAGTAGGTGTGATGGGACGCGGCGTGGCCTGGCTGGATGCCGGTCAGCCCGCATCGCTGCTGCAAGCGGCCCAATTTGTCCAGGCGATTGAAGAACGCCAGGGGATGATGGTTTCATGCGTGGAGGAGATTGCTTACCGCCGCGGCTTCATTTCGCTCGATCAACTGCAAGACCTGGTGGATGAGATGGGTGACAATCATTACCGGCGCTATCTCCAGCGGATGATCGCTAATTTCCGCAAGTAGATTGCCCGTTCCATGTCTGAGCCATCTCTAGCGCTCTCGGTTGTCAGCCACGGTCAGAAGCATCTGGTGGAGAAACTGCTTGCCAGCCTGGCTGCCTTCCCGCCGGAGATGGCATTTCACGTCTATGTGCTGGAAAATATCAAGGGAGAACCAGAGATTTCCCCATCGGCGTATGATTTTCCGCTGACCTATTGGCAAAATGATGCGCCTTTGAGCCTGTCCGAGAATATCAACCAGGCGTTCCAAAAAACGCAGGGTAAGGCCGACTTTTTTTGTACGCTCAACCCGGATGTTATATTTGTAGAGGAAATTTTTAGCCCGCTCATCCGGGAGATGGAGGCGCGGCACATTGACCTGATCGCGCCATTGATCTTGGACCAAGCCGGGGCCGTGCAGGATTCTTTCCGGCCTTTTCCGAAACCGTGGGAGTTGGCGCTCCGTTATCTGAATTTCATTAAACTGGAATACCGCAAAGAGGAATTACCGGCTGTTTCCTTTCCGGACTGGGTCGCGGCCATGTTCATGCTGCTTCCCTCGTCTGTATTTGCCAGGGTAGGCGGATTTAATCCGGATTACCCGCTCTATTTTGAAGATGTGGACTTTTGTCTTCGTTTGCGGCTGAGTGGGGGGCAGATCGGGGTTGTGCGGGATGTCCGGCTGGTGCACGATGCCCAGCGCACCAGTCACCGCAAGCTCTCATATCTATCCAAACACCTGATGAGTGCGGTGCGGTTCTACCGCTCTGATGAGTT
>QKGK01000463.1 GCA_003250455.1 Chloroflexota bacterium
CTGGCGTAAACTACAGCCCCGACCAACTTCGGGAAATCGGGAAGCAAATGTCCCAAAATCTGCGTTATGGCATTGGTGAAGAGAACACGGACAGCGTTTTTGTGCGCGCTTTTTCGATCCTGGTGCTTGATAAAGTGATTGCCATGGATGGGGAAAAACCCTATTTGTCCGAATTGGAAATCCGTGAATGGCTTGAACTGGGCTTGGCGTATCTTGCCGATGAAAAAGACCTGCGAGGCCAGGCACCACAGAAGGGGTGGATACATGCCCTAGCACATGCTGCCGATTTTTTCTGGGTGATCACCCGGAACCGTTATCTGAATGACGAAGACCTGAAGCGCATCCTGAACGCGATTGCTGACAAGGTCACCGAACCCAGTTCCCGCACATTTCTTTATCAGGAGGATGACCGTCTGGCCCAGGCAGTCTTCTCCGCCTTGCTGCGAGACCTTTTGGACATGGAATTTCTCCATGAATGGTTGGACCGATTTGTTCATCCTCCCAGCGGGATCGAATGGGGCAAAGTCTTTAGCGATGAAGGACAGACGAATGCCCGTAACAAAACGGTCACGTTTCTGCGCAGCTTGTATTTTCAGTTGATCCTGGGCATCCAGTATGCCCACCATTCGTACGCCAACAAGACCCCCACAGTAAAAGACGATCTGTTATCTGGCATCATAGATGCGCTGCAGGAGATTGATCATTGGGTCTACGCACGTAACGGATAAATTTCAAAATTGAACGAACTGCACCAGTAAATTAATGGTGACCCGCATACGATCCTGTGTTTTGGGATACGCTGTATACCTGGGTGGTGAAGCAGAACGCCACGATCTGACTTGAACTGTACGATAGGGGAAAATGGTAAAAATTCTCTATTAAGTCGTCTGTGCGAACGGTAAACTGAAGATCACCCGCGTACCAATCCCATTATCCCCGTCTTCGATCCAGATCTTTTCGCCATGGGCTTCGATGGCAGCCCGGCAGTAGGCCAGCCCCAGCCCGGCGCCGCGACGCTTACTGCGGGTCTCCGGCACCTGCACGAAGCGGGTAAACACCTCCTGCCGGAAGCGTTTGGGGATGCCCGGGCCGGTGTCGGATACGGAGAGAAGCGCTTTGCCGTCTTTGGCTTCGGCCTGCACCCACACTTTGCCGCCCTCCGGGGTGAACTTGAGGGCGTTATCCACCAGGTTGACCAGCACCCGCTGCACCACGCCCTGATCGGCTTCCACCATGAGCGAGCCTGGAGGGAGCGAATATGTGAGAAAAACCTGGTCTTCGACCGACTGCGGGATGATTTCCTCCATCAGGGCAGTGACCAGCGCTGTCAGGTCGAAGGATGTTTTCTTTGCCTTGACCTGGCCGGATTCCAGGTGACGGATGTCCATCAGCGAGTTGACCAATGTCAGCACCCGCAAAGAAGCCCGCTGCGCAATCCCCAGGGCCTGATCGATCTCCGGTGTATGGTCAATCTCCCTGAAATAAGCTTCCAACAGTTCCAGGGAGGTGTGCACCGCACCCATTGGAGAGCGCATATCATGGATCAGCGTCTCGGTGAGCTGTTCGCGGTTTTGCGCCAGGAAATGTTCATCGGTGACGTTCCGGGACACCAGCACCCAGCCCTGCACCCGGCCTTCGGCCCCCATCACCGGGGAGGCATAGCGTTCCAGGAAGGTTTTCTGCACCTGGTATCGCTGTGGTGCGATGAATGTGTCCGGGGAGAGGGAGAATTCAGCGGCTGCTTGCGGGGTGAACCCGAGGGTCTGCAGGGCGGCCTCTGAGAGCTGTTCCAGATATTTCCCTGTAAAAGTTCCCTCCTCGACGCCAGTGAGGGTCTCCAGGGGCGCATTGGCATACTGCACCTCACCAGATGTCCCAACCACCAGCACACCGTCGTCTACCGCGTTGAGCACGGCATGGTAAAAAGCGGCCGGGAAGGGCCCGGGTTGTGTTTTATTGGGTTCCGGTTCGGTAGCCATGGGAGGTTTCCGCCGCTGGGGCTGCTCAGGGGGTGGGGGATGGAGAAGGAGAGGGTGTTGCAGTCGCCGTAGCTGTGGCGGTTGCGGTGGGTGTAGCGCTGCTGACCCGCGTGGGGGTCTGCTGCTGGTCCGGGGTGGCGGTGGGCAGTATATCGATCATCTCCGCCGCTTCTTCCAGGTAATTTTCGGGGACTTGCTCCGGGTCCAGGTTGGTCAGTTCGATCCAGTTGTTGCGGGCGACGACTAGGAAACCCATCTCGCCATAGATAATCGCCTGCCAGTAATAGCTTTCTGCCATCTGTGGGACGGTCTCAGCCTTGGTGGAACTGAGTTCGATTGCCTGGCGGGCATTTTCCAGTTGGCCCATGTGGTAATAAATCTGGGCCTGGAGCGCATATGGCTCGAACCAGTTGCTGATGCGCTGCAGGGGGACTTCAACCCGTTCCAGGGCGGCCTTGTAATCCTCTGTCGCCGCCAGCGAGAAGGCCCAGTAATAGCTCATCTCGTAAATATCGTGCCGGAGGGCGTAAGCCTGTTTAAAGTAGTCGATGGCATCTTCGTGGAAGCCAAACGCCTGGTTGGCGCGCCCGAACATATACAGCGCCATGGCGTTCTGCAGATTGCCCTCATAGCGCAGGTAGAGCTCCAGGTAGCCGTAGCCTTCCTGGCCGCGGCCGTTTTCCACCAGGGCGGCGCCGTAGGTGTAGTAGTTGTCCACCATCAGCCGGTCGAGTTCAAAGGCGGTTTGGGCAGCTTCCAGGGCTTCTTCAAATTCGTCCAGTTCCAGCAGACCGAGGGCTTTGTAATAGTAAGCGCGTGGGTTTTGCGGCGCAAAAGCGATCAGCTTGTCGGCGTACTCCACGGTGACTTCGGGGAAGCCGCGTTTGTAGCGGTAATCGGCAATCGCCAGGTAACCTTCCTGGTATTCGGGTTCCAGTTCCACGGATTTATACAGGTCGATGTTGACAATCGCATCCGGGTTCATCCCCAGGTTGGCCTGGGCGCGCCCCAGGTAGGCGGGAGCAAAGCGGGGGAAGTCCAGCAGGATCAGGTCGAAATCGCGTTTGGCGTCTTTGAAGTCGCCTGTGCCCATCTTGGCGAGGGCGATGTAATAGCGGATGTCCAGATCGGACTCAGTGGGATCGGTGATGTTCCGGCGGGCTTCTTCCAGCAGGGCGAGCGCCAGCCCGTAGTCGCCGGCGTTAAGGCTGCGCAGGGCAGCGGCCAGGGATTCGTTATTGGGGTGCGGGGTGTTGACAAAGGGGGGCGTGGGTGTATAGGTTTCTTCCACGCGGATCACCAGCGCGGTTGGCTTGACCGGGCCGCTTGGGGTCGGTACGCCGCCTTCCGGTGTGGCAGTGGGACGGGTGGTAACGGTTGGCCCGGCCGTCACCAGCGGCTTGAACGTGGAGGTTGGCTCTCCGCTGGCAAAGGAATTACCGCCCTGGTAGAAGGGGTTGCCAAAGATGCCAAACAGCACCAGGCCCACGGCCACCACGCTGACGAGGATCAGGGCGATCATCTGGGCGGTAG
>QKGK01000165.1 GCA_003250455.1 Chloroflexota bacterium
GCCAGAAGGTGATCTTTTCAATCTCTTTCGATTCAGTATCCCAAATTGCCAAGGAAGCGCTCCCCATCAACCCCATTACCTCGCCCGGATTCAGCAGGATGGTATCTCCGACCAATTCCTGATGCGCCGTGTGATCGTGACCGTAACACACCAGGTCATATAACCCGGATTTTGCCAGTCCTTTTGCTATCTCCGGGTAATGATTAATGGCTATGCGCAAACCATCGATTTCAATTTCAGCTAACTCTCCATAAATAGTAAATCCCGGATACCCTTCCGCAGCCTTGGCTACAGCCCGCTTATCCCCGTCATTATTCCCCCAAACCTTATGCACTGGAATATTCGGCAAACCCTTTCCCAGGCGGTGAACCATGAACGGTGAGATCAGGTCGCCGCAGTGCAGGACCGCCCCCACCTCCGCCAAATGTTGGATGGCTTCGTCCAACCGCCACAGATTATCATGTGTATCGCTAATTATCCCAATCTTCATCTTGATCCTTTCTCAACCCTACTCGCTGTGATAGACTCATGTTCACCTATTTTAATTCATTCCAGGGAGGTGAATTTGCCCCCTGCCCACTGTTTCCAGGAATACGAACTCCATGAGCAAAAAAGAACTCTTTGTTTCCACTGTTATTACCATAATCAGCCTGGCAATCACCTTTACTGCCGGATATTTCCTTAATCAATTCCTGAATCCGCCGGAACTCGAGCTTCCCGTACTGGCCGAAGCCCAGTCGTTGATCAACGATTATGCCTACTACCCCACCCCGGACGGTTCTGCGCTGGAATATGGCATGATCCACGGGATGGTTGGCGCATTAGAAGATCCTTACGCCTCGTTCGTCGAACCTGCCCAGCACGAGCTGGATACCGACACCTTTGACGGCGAATTTGGCGGCGTTGGCTCCCAGATCACCCTGGACGAAGAGGGGCAATATCTGCTTTACCCCTTCCCGGAGGGCCCGGCTGAGACTGCTGGTATCGAAAAAGGGGATATACTCCTCGCCGTGGATGGGCAGTCCATCGTGGACGAACTTGATATCAACGTGATCGTCTCTATGATCCGCGGCCCGGAGGGACAAAAGGTATCCCTCACAGTTGCCCGTCCACCGGACATGGAAGAATATACCTTTGAGATCAAGCGCGAAAACTTCCCCATCCCCTCGGTTACCTGGCGGCCGCTGGAGCAAGCCCCCAACATCGGGTTGATCGAAGTGAACCTGATCGCCTCCTCCACCGCAGAGGAGATCACCAACGCGATAGAAGACCTTAAAACCAGCGGGGTCGAGTACTTCATTCTCGATCTGCAAAACAATGGGGGCGGCATCCTGGATTCAGGCCTTGATATCGCCCGTCTGTTCCTTACGGAAGGCGATATCCTCTACGAGCAAGCCCGCGGCAAAGATCTAAAAACCTACAAAGTCAATGGCGAAGGTCCCTACACCGACCTCCCCCTGGTGGTGCTGATCAATCAATTCTCAGCTAGCGCCTCCGAGATCATCGCCGGTGCGATCCAGGCGCACGACCGCGCTCCGCTGATCGGCACGCCATCCTACGGCAAAAATACCATCCAGCTCGTCTTCACTCTCGCTGACGAATCCAGTATCCATGTGACCAACGCTATCTGGTGGCTGCCAGGTGGTTCTGCAGAGGACGATTTCCAGCTGATCCCGGACATCCCGTCAGAGGAAGAAAACCCCACCCGCGAGCAGGTCATCCAAATGGCTGTGGATTACTTCCAGACCGGCAACTAGACCTTCGGCACCGGCACCGCGGCCAGGATATCCCGCAGGATCATATCCGGGTCGACACCTTCTGCCTGGGCTTCAAAATTCAGGATCAGGCGGTGCCGCAGCGCTGGGAAGATCACCCGCCGCACATCGTCAATCGAAACCGCCTTGCGGTTATTCAGCAGCGCCTCGGCTTTGGCCCCCCAGATCACTGCCTGCAGCCCGCGCGGGCTGGCTCCCACGCGCAAATTACGCTGCACGCTATCCAAAGCATTGGGCTTATCAGGCTGCGTAGCGGCCACCAACCTCGCCGCATAGCGGAAGACCGGTTCAGCCACCGGCACCTGCTTGGTGAGCTGCTGCATCGAGATCAACGCCTTGCCAGTTGTCACCCGGTCTACCTGCGGCAGGATCGCCCCGGTAGTTCGTCTGGCAATCTCTACCAGCTCATCTTCATTGGGATAGGGGACATACAGCTTATACAGGAACCGGTCCAGCTGCGCCTCCGGCAGCGGATAGGTCCCCTCCATTTCAATTGGATTCTGGGTAGCCAACACCATAAATGGCAAAGGGAGTTCGTACGTCACCCCGGAAACAGTTACACGGTCTTCCTGCATCGCCTCCAGTAAGGCGGATTGGGTTCTCGGCGCCGCCCGGTTGATCTCATCTGCCAGCACCAGGTTGGCGAATACCGGTCCTTTTTCAAAGCGGAAGCCGCGCTGGCCGTCATCCTGCAGTGAGATGATCGTCGTCCCGATAATATCTGCCGGCATCAGGTCCGGGGTGAACTGGATGCGGCTGAACGTACAGGCGATCACCTCAGCCAGGGTTTTCACCAGCATGGTCTTCCCCAGCCCGGGCACTCCTTCCACCAGCGCATTTCCGCCCGCCAACAGGGTCACCAACAGGTCATGCACCAGGTCTTCCTGCCCGACCATAAACCGGGATAGCTGGATCTCGATTGATTTTGCGATCTTCTGATATTGCTCTGTCGTCAGTTTTTTGCTTTCCGGATTTTCCATGCGTAACGCTCCTAAATTATGGTCGCCGCCAGGGCATTTGCCATCTCCGGATGGCAATTTCCACCGGCCAGGATAAGACCAGGAATAACATGAGGTTAATTGTCCAATCAAATTCGGATTTGTCCCGGGCTGCTTCAGGTGCAACCCCTTCCAGCACAGCTTGTGTAGTTGTGACTGTCCCGCCCGAGACTTCCACCAGGGAATCAAACCGGCCCTGGGATGCGTCCAGTCCGGCAAATTGCCATTCGACCGGGTAGTTGACTGCAAATGGTGCGAACAGCTGTTTCTGTTCTCCATTCACGCTGTACTGGATCACGCCCGCATATGCGCCAGTCTCCGGTTTGTCCAAGACAAGCTCATACCTCCCCACCCCGGTCTGGGTGAACCGGTAATTGGAAACTTCTCCGGCTGGAGATGCGATGGCGATCAAGGGCGCATTTGCAGTGTTTCCCATTGTATCCGGGTCAAACGCCAGGTTCAGGGTCAGTTTGGTGTCACATTCATCAACAGAAACGAAAGACTCGCCAAATGTCGGGGAGGGCAGCGTATAGCGCACCACCTGCGCCCAGAACTGGCCCTGGGCATCCCAGGTTTTCATTTCCGGCGTCCAGCTCTCCCCGATGTCACCCATCCAGGCTGCGACATGTCCTAAGCCCACCTGCCACACCGAAAGGATCGGGTCACCAAAATTCCCGGAAACCAGCACATCTTCAGCGCCCAGGGCTGCTTTACTTTGCAGGGCTGTAT
>QKGK01000171.1 GCA_003250455.1 Chloroflexota bacterium
GATGAAGATTGATCTGGACTATCTGTAAGAGCAATAAAAAAGGAGCTTCCTGATGGAGGCTCCTTTTTTGTATCAAGTCGGTTTTACTGATTGCTGGGGGATTGTTTGGATTTTCTGTTCCGCAGACCGTGAAGCCGTTCTGTGCCCTCTTTGAGGCGTTGTATGTTGGGACGCAGGGAAATGACCAGTAACCCTTCAGCAACAACGCCGTAAAGCGAGTACGCCCATGAGACTCCAAAGGATATCGCCATAAAAGCAAAAATAATTGTGCTGGTAAGGGCAACGCTCATGGTGGCAACTGAAGCATACCCGATGAAATAGTAAATAATGGCTCCGATAAATAAGATTAAGACCGCCGAGGGCCACCACAGCCCCAAAGCGCCGCCCAGACAGGGTGCGCCGCCAGCACCACCACCTAACTTTATGCGGCCAAATTCATTTTTGCCGATCATAAATATGGAATAATTGTGGCCGATAATTACCAAAAGCGGAATCGTGATCAGCAGCCAGGGGCTTTCAAAGGGGGGGAGTTGTCTTGCCAGCACCACGGCAACTGCCCCTTTGGTAATATCAAAAATGATTGTACCCAGTCCAGCAAAGAATCCGGCAGCACGCATCGAGTTCGTGGTACCTGTGCGTCCACTTTGGATGGTACGAATATCCTTGCCCGTACTAATTTTTACGATTAAGTAGCCAAATGGAATTGAACCAATCAAATAAGCCAGAATCATCATCCCCAAAATTGTTAATGTCATTTACATCTCCAAGTCTAATTTCTCCAGGGGGAGTACCCTGGATGGCAATAGGTTAAACCCAAAGTTGAGTTATAGGTTACTCTGGGGTTGGCAAAATTACAATAGGAATTTCGTTATAGTTTTGTTTGAAAAGCTGGTAGGCTTTCAGTTCCCAGCGAGTTTCTATTTTCCCTGCAATGGCGTGGATGGTATGAGGATAAAAATTGCGTGCCAGGTCTGTCGCCGAGGGGATAGGTGGTGAATTAGGATGGGAATGGAAAAATGCAAGGGTTTGCCAGCCTTTTTCTTCGATATCCCAAAATGCGTGCAGCATTTGTTCGGCATCCATCAGATATTCGCTGCGGGATTGTAATGTGTTCAGGATGGGGTACACCTTGCAGCTAAAACCGTTTTCACCTGCCAGGATTCCGCAGGCCTCGTAGGGGGCGTTTTGACTGGCAATTGAGAGGATCTCCGCCAGGTGATCTGGGTGCAGGTTCAGCTGGGAGGGGATCAATTCATCCATATGGCAATCAACCAGATGATGGCAATGGAAATTAGCCCTTCAACGCCAGCCCGGCGAAGAGAAACATGTTGTTCGAAGTTGAGGATCAGGTTCACCGTGGAAAACAGAGTGCCGAGGATAATGAGGCCGTAGCTGAGCGGGTTTATGGGAAGATAATGTAGCGCTGCCGCTATCTGGACGGTGATCAGCATGCAGCCAATTGCAGGGAGAACCGGCCAATCCTGGGAAAGGCGCATTTGTAATACCCGCATGCTCATCGTGATGGCGCCAATGGCTACAGCGGGTAAAGCAATGATCAGACGCTGGCTGCTGGATTCCAGAGATACCGTCAGGATCAGCATTAATGCATAAGAAAGAGCGGTGAGCAAAGCAGTGGAGATAGGCTGCCGGAAATCTTCCGGGTACAGGGCGTTATATTCAGCCCAAATAACGAAGAAGAGAAAAAATCCTCCAACCAGCAGCATGACCCATTTAAAAGGGGAATCGGTCATATTGTTGAGAGAGATGTTCAATACCCAGGCAGAAAGGGCGGGGAGCAGCATATGGGGGATGGTGGACCGCTTACCCAATGAGGGGTTGTTGCGGAGGATCCAATCCGTTCCGCTGGCGGTCATTCCGGCTAAGGCAAAGGTAACCAGAGTGAAATAATTAAATGTCAGCGGGATGATGACCCCGCCGATGACCAGGGGAGCGGTTTGAGAAGGGATTTCGATACTTTGAGCAACGGCAAAGATCAACAGGATGGTCGCCACGACCACGCTGAGCCGCTCCAGGTTGGGAGAATAGGTTTGAGTCTTCACACAGAAATTGTAACGGCTTGGACTGGTTCTGCCAAGTGAGGTTTTGGGATCCACTTTCTGCAACCCTGGGTGACGGCCTGCGTATATAGAAGTGAAATAAAGGAAAAAAGGATGACACGATGAATAAATTATACCGATCCAGAAAAAATACGATGATCTCAGGTGTTTGCGGTGGGTTAGGCCAATACCTGAATGTTGATCCAACCATTGTCCGGCTTGTATTTGTATTCCTGGCGTTCTACCATTTTTTGGGCGTCTGGGTATACCTGGTGCTGGCCATCATTTTACCCCTTCCGCCTCAGGGATGGGAAGAAAATCCCCCATCTGTGTGGAGCGGAGATCGCTCGCAAACCACGAAGGTGATCGGTGGTGGTTTGGTTCTATTGGGGCTGCTGGCATTTGCATCATTGTTTGATTTCAAGCTCTTCGAGTGGATGCGATTTGACAACCTTTGGCCGGCGCTGATCGTGCTTTTGGGCGCCCTGCTGCTGGTAAGAGCTTTTAATTCGGAGGAATAAGCATGTCTGACTATAGAAGAAGGCGAAGTTTGGTTTGGCCGCTGGTGTTGATCGGCCTGGGAATTGTATTTTTGCTCAATAATCTTGGCATAGTTTCCTGGAATGTTTGGAGTGTGATCCTGCGGATGTGGCCGATACTGGTGATTGCTATTGGCCTGGATATGATCGTCGGACGGCGTTCTACAATCTGGTCAGCGATCACTGTCGTGATTGTGATGGCCATGTTCGCCGGGGGATTTTGGCTGGTGAGCGTGACCGGGACTCTGTGGAATACAGAGAGCGAGGTGGTTTCCGTTGCCCAGGAAATGGGCGGTGCAGAATCCGCGGAGGTAAATATCAAAATGGGTGTAGGTGCATTGAACGTGGATGCCCAGCCTGAAACCAGTGAGTTGTTGGTTGAGGGGAGTGTGGTTGTCGCGAAGTTCGAGGAATTCCGGGAAAAGGTAGAGCCTTCCGAAGATAGGATTACCTATTCCATCTCTACCACAGGCACACAATTTTTCCCGGGAGTATACATCCCGCAGATCAATGGAGAGAACAGAAGCTGGGATTTACTGCTCAATCCGGATGTAGAGATGGATCTGAATGTGGATACGGGCGTGGGGAAAACCACCCTGGACCTGTCAGACTTGCAGCTTACTGATCTGAAAGTGGACAGCGGCGTTGGCGAAGTAACCATCTTTTTGCCTGATTATCCAGAACTGGATGTTAATGTGAGCGGCGGGGTGGGGCAGATCAAGATTTATCTCCCAGAAGGCATCAGTGCGCAAATCCGGGTAAATACCGGTTTGGGCAGCCTGAATTTCGAGGGCAGCTTCGATTATGATAATGGCATCTACCTCAGTGAGGGGTATGATGAAACCAGTCCCACAGTAAATATTTTCCTGGATGGCGGGGTTGGCAATATTCG
>QKGK01000470.1 GCA_003250455.1 Chloroflexota bacterium
CTTAAAATTATCAAAAAATCTCACCCGGCCTGGGTGAGATTTTTTGTCTTCAATGGAATAACTAAGTACACTTATTACGGGCAGCTTGCCCCATAGGCAATATTTTCCACATTCCACAGCATCCCGCCGGTAGCGTCCATCTGCAGCCCGCAGATATCCGTGCGGGCCAGGGCGGCGTGCTGGTAGGTGAAGAAGGGGATCACCGGCACTTCTTCGGCCAAAATCTGCTGGGCCAACGCCTGGTTTTCGCTATACCTCTGCATGCCCGGTGCGCTGCCGCGGGCGGCAATGCAGGCCGCATCATACGCCTCATTCGACCAGCCGGTCGCATTCCAGCCGCCCCACTTATACGGGAATTTTTCCTCATCCTCGCCGGGGATCGCTTCGCTGAGGAACAGGTTGCATGGCGGGTTGGCGGAAGACTGCCAGGCGAAGTAAGCCAGGTCGAAATTACGTCCAAATACGGGGGCGGTTTCGCCGGTGGCAAACAGTTCTTCCACCGTCATCCCCACCGGCTGCGCAGTGATCCCGCAGGCCGCCAGCTGATCGCTGATCATTTCCACCACGCGGGCGTTCTGCGGGTGTTCGGCGTACAGGATCTCGATTTCGAACCGCTCAGTGTCGCGAACGCCCTCAATACCAGACGCCTGCAGCAGTCCTTCGTCGTTGAGCTTCCAGCCAGCCTCGTCCAGCAAGGCCAGGGCGGTCTCGGTATCCTGCCGGTAAAGGGGCAGGTCGGGGTTCACCAGTGGGTGATCTGCCGGCAGGTAAGTGTCCATCACCGGGGCAACCCCCAGGGTGATCTCATCCAGAATGGCCTGGCGGTCAATGCACAGGGCCACCGCCTGGCGGGTGCGGGCGTCGCCAAAGAAATTGGGGCGGTCGCCAGCCCAGAAGTTGTAGCCATCGTCATAGCTCTGCGGGGACACACCAAAATTGAGCAGCGTCCAGCCATTATCATCCGACCACGAGGCAAAGACCTGCCCTTCCGCCGTCAGCGAGAGGACCTCGGCCACGCCCACCCCGGCCACTGCGCTGGGGTCGAGTACATCACATTCCCCGGTAGCCAGCATATCCAGGTTGGTTTGCGGGTCTTGCCCCACCACCCGGAAGACCAGGTTATCCACACGGGGCAGTCCCTCCGCCGCCCGGAAGTAAGCCGGGTTGCGGGTCAAGGTAAAGCTGTCGGCGCCCACTTCAGAGAGGTTAAACGGCCCATAGCCCACCGCCAGCTCTGCGGATAAGCCGGCACTGAACAGGCTGGCTGCGTCCAGGCTTCCCCACAGATGCTGGGGGGCGGGTGTCCAGAAGTTGTCCTGGTAATCGGGGTCGATGAAGCCGGGCAGGCCGGTCCAGCGGACGGTGGTTTCGTCCACGGCCTCGTATGCGGCGGTGCGGTTGACCTTAAATTTGCTCGCCGGGGTATCTTCCACCCCATTGAGGTTGAAGGCGTACACCGAATCTGCGGCCGTCAGCGGCGTGCCGTCTGCCCAGGTCACGCCCTGGCGCATGGAGAACTGCACCACCATCTGGTCCATCTCCAGCAGCTCGCCATCAAAGGATTGTGCACATTCTTCGCTGTAGCAGCCTGCCGGGCGGATGGTCATGCCGTAATCGAGGTTCACCAAATTCCCCTGGTTATCCACAATGGTGTTGCCAGTCTCGACGGTGATGGGCTTAATCTGGACGGTTTGATCCTCAAAGCTGGGCAGGCTCTCAACCAGCACCGGCTGGTACTGGAAGCCGAGCTGGTCAATGGGGCCATCGTACAGGGCTTGCAAAATTTCCTGTGCAGCGCTGTTGGGCGCTCCGTATGGGTTGAGCGTATTGGGGGCCTCACCCATGCACACCACCAACGAGACCGGTATGGCTGTGGCCGTGGGGGTTGGTCCGGGGGTGGCGGTTTCTTCGGGGATGTCGGTTGCATCCATCACGCTGTTCCCCTCCCCGCTGCCGCAAGCGGCCAGCAGCAGGGCAAAGACCATCACAGCCGCAAATATATAGATCATCTGACGAAATTTCATAAGCGAACTATTCCTTTTTGCAATTACCATTCATCCTCAAAGCGGATGCGCAGATAAGATTCGTATCGTTCGGGGTGGATCTTTCCCTTTTCCACCGCTGCCACCACGGCACAGCCGGGTTCGTCGGTGTGGGTGCAGCTGCTGAACTGACAGTCGGCCACGCGGGCAGCAATCTCCGGGAAGTAGCCGTCCAGTTCCTCGGGTTCTATATCCCATAAAGCCAGCGCCTTGAGGCCGGGGGTATCGGCCACATAGCCGCCGCCATCCAGCGGGAACATCTCCCGCACCACGGTGGTGTGGCGGCCCTTGCCGGTCGCTTCGGAAACGGCGCGCACCTGCAGCCCCAGTTCGGGCTGCACGGCATTCAGCAGGCTGGATTTGCCCACCCCGGAAGGCCCGGCAAACACAGAGATCTTGCCTTCCAGCCGTTTGCGCAGCTTGCGGATGCCCAGGCGCCATTTGACCGAGGTATAGATCACCTGGTAGCCCAATTTGGCATAATGCCCGAAGATCTTGCGGGCCCTCCACCAGCCCACCAGGTCTACCTTGTTGGCAACGATCAGCGGGGGCACATCCTGCTCCTCGTTGATGATCAAAAAGCGGTCCAGCATGCGCAGGCGCGGTTCCGGGTCGGTGCAGGCAAACACCAGCACAGACTGGTCCAGGTTGGCAATGATGATCTGCTCATATTCGCCGCGCGGCGTAGGCGCCAGGCGGTGCATTTTACTGGTGCGTTCCTCGATCTCTTCGATCATGGCGGTACCGTCCTCAGCGAACGAGACCTGCACCCAATCGCCCACGGCGATCAGGTCGCCGGTCTTGCGTCCCTGCTTCAGACGACCGCGCAGCCGGGCGATTACCTCACCCTGGCCGGTATCCAGGGTGAAGAACCCGGACTGCGAACGAACGACGATCCCTCTGGTGGTTTCAGTCATAAACGCTGGTCTGGTCTAGTTCCCATTGTTGTTTTGTTGCTGAGCCTCTTGCTGAGCGAGGTATTCTTCCAGCTCTTCAGGGGTCATAAAGTAGGTCGGGTCAATCTCGCCGATGCGGTCCTCCCAGGGGAAGGCGGAAAGCGGCCGGCCGTTGAAATACACTTCCATCAGGCGGCGGAAGATAGGTGCGCCAAACTCGGAGCCATCACCTTCGTTCTCCACCACCACGGCTATCGCCAGGTCGGGCAGGTCTTCGCGCTGCTCGTCGGTATAGCCGATGAACCAGGCATGCGCGTCCACACCGGGGTTCTGGGCGGTGCCGGTCTTGCCGTACACATCCACAATGCGGTTGACAAAGGTGAAATAAGCCGTGCCGCGCTGGTTACGGGTGACAGCCAGCATCCCCTCTTTGATCGCTGCCAGGGTTTCTTCGCTGACCGGCAGTGTGCCGTTGACCACCGGGGTAAATTCGAAGGTGGCCTCTCCGGCAGTATTCTCCACCCGGTCGATCATCTGCGGGCGGTAGAGCGTGCCGCCGTTGCCCAGGGCAGCCGTGTAGACCGCCGCCTGGATGGGCGTGATCAGCGTATCGCTCTGCCCGATACCCTGCTGGATGGCATAGAACCAGGGCTGGTTCTCGCCCTGCTCGTCCGGGTTGGTGATCTGGCCGGATTCTTCAGGGAAGATATCGATCCCGGTGGGGCTGCCGAGGCCAAAGCCGCGCGCCATCTCGGCAACCGCGTCCGTCTGCCCGCTGGTGTAGAGCCGGTAGCCGATCTCGTAGAACCAGATGTTGCACGAGCGCATCAGGCCTTCCACCAGGGAGAGGTCGCCGGAGGCCGCACGGTCTTTCGCCAGTGTCCAGTCGGTAAATTCCTGACCGTCGGGGCCATACCAGTAATAGCCACAATTCAGCCGGTCGGTGGGGGTGAATTCTCCTGATTCCAGGGCGGCCGCCATGGTGATCGGCTTAAAAATGGAACCAGGCGGGTACTGCCCCTGGGTAGCCCGGTTGAAGAAGCGGCCCACGTTGTCCGGGAAATAAGTATTCCACAGGCTGTTGGGGTTATTGGCGTCGGCGTAGTTGGGGTCATAGGTAGGAGAGGAAGCAATCGCCAGCACCTTGCCGGTATCACGTTCCAACACAACCACCGCCCCGGTAAAGCCCTGCAAGGAGAGCTGCGCCCAGCGCTGCATATCTCTATCCAGCGTGGTGTAAATGGACTCCGAAGGGGTGGTCTCGGTGGTTGCCAATCGGGTGAGCAGCAGATTCTCTGGCGTGACAACATACAAGTCTGCGCTGGGACGTCCGGCCAGCATCTCTTCACCCCAGGCTTCTACCCCGACGCGGCCGATCTTTGCGCCAGCGGGATAGCCTTCTTCTGCCCAGGCATTTACCTCTTCTGCCGGGATCGGGCCGACCCAACCAACCGAATGAGCGCCCGCTTCATTAATATAGGAAAGGCGGGTGTTCTCATACACTTCAGCGGCCAGGGCATTGTAGTGCGGGGAAAGGATATCTTCGTATTCCAAAAACTGCCCGTAGGGAATCTCGGTCAGCGAGAGAATAAAGGGGTTGTCTTCCTGGCTGATCTTGTAATCCCAGTAGGCGGCGTTGATGCCGGTGACCTGCTGCAGGGCGCTGTAAAGCGAGCCGTACTGGTCATCCTCTATTGCCGAGGGAACCACCGAAATTGCCACCGCGGTGGCGTCGGCGGAGAGGGTTGAACCGTTATGGTCGTAGATAATGCCGCGGGTCGGCCAAATGGTCTCCAGGCTGAGGCGGTTACCGCCTGCCAGTTCCGGCATGATGATGGTCTCGTCCCAAACAACCCTCCATCCACCATTTTCCAGGCTGAGGTTCATCTGGGTGTTCACTTCCAGGTCCGGGATCACCGAGGAGCGCAGCCAGACCTTATAGCCCACTTCGGCATTGGTCGGGTTGGTGAGTGTCTGGAGGATTTCGTTATCCACGCCTACCAGCACGGTGTTGATCTCCACCTCCTGATAGCGTTGGGTGAACGCTTCCAGCGAGATGGCGTCCCGGCTGAGCGTAGTGAGCATGTTGTACATGGCTTCGTAATCGCGGTCGTTCCAGGCATTCAGGTAGGCGCGGGCGGTCTCGCTGGGGTCGGGCACGGAGACAACCGTCGGCACCACCGCCCCGGAGGAAGGCGTATCGGACGCCGCAGGTGTTTCGCCGGCGTTAGTTTGCGGCGAGCAGGCAGCCAAAATCCCCAGCAGACCCACCAGCAGGATCAGCAGGATCGATAATCCTTTATTGTGCTTACCGACGAAGGAAAACCGCCGGGTTTCAAGCGCAGAATCTTTCTTAGCGCTATGTTTCATAATTCTCCTTTTTGCACTTGCGGATACACCGTGCAGGTGTATCCGAGCGCAGACTGACACGCTTCCGGAATATTGGCAGCCGGGACGAACCCCAACCCCCGCAGCACTCTTTCCAGGTGGCACAGGGGCAGCCCAACCACATTGGCATAGCAGCCAGCCAGGGACTCCACGGGATGGAAGCCCGGGTGCTGGATGGCATAGCTGCCCGCTTTGTCGTACGGGTCGCCAGTGTCAATATAGGCATGGATCTCTTCGTCCGTGTATGCCCGCATGGGAACATTGGTGGTGGCCAGGGCGGTTTTCATCAGGAGGGTATCCAGCCGGTAGACAGCAACCGCCGTGTACACCTGATGTTCGCGGCCGCGAAGTTGAGCCAGCATGTCAAACGCTTCCTGGGCGTCTTGCGGTTTCCCCAGGATGTGGTCGCCGTCGGCCACAGTGGTATCAGCCGCGATGATCCATGTTCCCCCGTCATGCTGCGAGGTGGCAGCCACCTGTGCGGCTGCACGGGCTTTCTCCTCGGCCATGCGCACTACGTATGGCCCGGCCGGCTCGCCCGGATAGGGCGTCTCATCTACATCTGCCGGGGCAACCTGGTAACCCAGGCCGGTCAGGCGGAGCAGCTCTTTGCGCCGCGGCGAATTGGATGCCAGAATGACCGGGAATGTCTGTGGCGTGGGGACTGCCGGGTTTGCCGATGGGTTGCCGTTTTTTTCCAAATTACCTCCTGGACTGGCCGGGTCAATCCCCGGCGCCAGGCATAAATTCGCTCCGCAGATTCTAACATAGTCTGGAAAAGTAGTCAGCAGGCAGCGACCCGCAGGGTGAGGGTCGTGCGTAGAAAACGCGTGCAGGGCTGTATTTCTTCGTCAGGGGGAGTTAAAGACATAAGCGCTTGAGTTGAGGGGGGCAACCCAAACGCTTATACAGTATTTATACTAGATGGTTTTGTTTTTGTCAAATATTAATTCTCTCAATTCACCCGAAAAAAACATCTCTCATCTAAAATTTATTTTAACCACCCAAAATTACCTGCTGGAATGCCGTTATTTAGAAAGATTAAAAGACCCTTGTTGTTTCCCGGTAAAGTTCATCAAATAGTGAAGTTTATCCTCATGCGCCTCTAAAATCTGACGACTACAGCCCGAAAAGCCCCCCTAGCGAACGGGCCATATTTTCAATGGCGCGGCCGATGCCTCCCAGAAAGTCCGGCATTTTACAGCTCACCGCCGCCAGCCAGACCAGCAGCAGAGCGGCCAGTTTTTGCAGCTTCTTTTTTTCACCCACAGCATCCCTCCTGGCGCTTTAAATCCAATAGCCCTCCCCTATATTGTACAGGATTTGCATGGAAAGAAAAAAACTGCCCGGTGTTATGTTTGGGTCAGTTCTTGCGGCTGCGGATGGTTTCAATAATCGTGAATGGATAATCCGAGCGGCTGAGCCACAGCATGGTCAGCCCAAACCAGAGGTTGAAAAGCGCAGCCGCGTCCCACCAGAAGGGCACCAGCAGGAACATGAACCCGGCCCCTAGCAGCAGCCCGAGGCGGGTGCGCTGTCCTTTTAAGAGCAGCAGTACGCACAGGGTCAGCTCGAAGAGCACCAGCAGCAGCAGCCATAACTGGATGTGTGGGTAGACCAAGGAGTCCCATATGCGGCTGTACAAAGGGAAAAAAGTATCCTGGGCAAATGTGGCGTATACTTCGGGCATCAGGATCGCTGTGGCGCCGTTGGCGAATACGCCGATCAGAAAGAAAGTGGCAAAAACTGAGCGTAGGACATTGCGTAGGAGCATAAAACCTCGATGAAGGGTGGATGTACGACAGCCTTCATTATACAGGCAATTACAAATTGAACATTGGAGATTTGTTGAGGTTTGTAGAATCAGGGAGCACAGCCGGAAAGATGAAGATTTGCGCTTATGATGATAGAATACCCCTGTTGAAATTCCACCCGTTCCCGTAATAAACATGAAACGACTCGATCAACTGAATTTTTTGCGCTTTCTGGCAGCACTGGCAATTGTACTTTTCCATTACGGGAGAGGAGCGCCGCCTTTTAACACCCCCCCGTGGAACCGCATTTCCCAGATGGGACCCAATACGGTGAGCTTTTTCTTTGTGCTTTCCGGCTTTATCCTCGCCTATGTCTATCTCCCGAATGATGAAGGGAAAATCCCCTGGAAGACCTTCATCCTAAAACGGCTGGCCCGCATCTACCCGCTTTATGTGATAGCGATCGTGGCGGTCATCCCGTTCCGCTGGGGCGATACACCCCACACATTGATAGGGCTGCTGCTGGACCTCACTTTCCTGCAGGCCTGGATACCGCCGTATCCGCTGGCACTCAACGGCCCGGCCTGGGCCATGTCGATCATTTTCGTTTTTTATGTCGTCTTTCCGCTGCTGTATCCGTGGGTGTGGAAAAAAGGCACCCGGTTTTCGCTGTGGTTTGCGGGAGGGTTTTGGCTGGTCTCTCAGATCGCCACCCTGTGGCTGTATAACACCTGGTACGCCGGGCCAAACACCTTCTCGCACGACTTTCTGAACTACAACCCGATCTTCCATTTCAACGCATTCCTGGTTGGTGTGGCCGGGAGTATGCTCTTCCAGGAGCGGCAGAAAGCATCCGGAGGGGGAAAAAGCCGCTTCCCAACCCTGCTGGTGCCGCTGCTGCTGTTCATCGGGGTAATTTTCTTCCGGGGGCAATTGGCGTCGCTGGCCCCCTTTAAACTGCTGTATGCCAACGGGCTGCTGGCCCCCCTGTACCTGTGGATCATCTACCTGGTTGCCCGGGACACCTCCTGGCTGTCCAAACTTCTCAGCAGTAAATGGCTGCTGCCCTTCGGGGAGATCAGCTTCACCGTCTACCTGCTGCAAAGCCCAATGTCCCAGATCTACGGCAGGCTGCTGCAAGCGCGCGTGGAGAATATTTTCCCCTGGATGGCTGAATATCACTTTTACCTTTTTCTGCTGATCCTGATCGCGACCGCCTTCCTGGTGCAGCGATTGTACGAGCTGCCCATGCAAAAGTTCCTGCGGCGCAAGCTGGTGCGGTAAAACAATCCCCTCAAAGCAAAAGAGGCCGACAAAGCGACCTCTCGAATTCCAATCGTATCGCCGACTTTACGCATCCAGCCGGACCACGCGCACATCCATAGGAGCGCTTTTGCCTTTCAGCGCGAGACTCCTTTTCTCCATTTGAGCATCATCCAGCCCGGCTGTATGTGCCGTTTCCTCGCTGAGGATGATCTCCCCGGTCTGGGCGTGGGAAGCCAGCCGGGCGGCCACATTGACCGCATCGCCCAGGGCGGTGATATCGACCATGCCCTCGGTGGTGCCCACCGCGCCGACGAAGGCTATCCCGGTGTGGATGCCAACCCCGACCGGCGCCCAGGGACCGTTCGCATCCTGGTGGCCGGTCTTGCGCAATATCTCCCGGGCAGCCTCGATAGCCTTGCCGGCGTAGTCTTCTCCGGCCAAACCGGGCATATAAAAAGCGGCGACCTCGTCCCCCACCAGCTTGTCGATCATCGCATCCGAGCGGACAAAGATATCCGTCGTCACCCGGTAAAAGCGGTCGATCAGATTTTTGAACTCGGTCACGCTCATCGATTCGGCCAATTGGGTGGAGCCGCGGATATCGGCAAAGACCATCGAAATCTCGATCTCGGCACCGCCCTGGTATTTACGGGCAAACTGATCACAGATGTTGCAAAACCGGGGGTTGAATTGGGAGGGGTGTTTTTTGAAGAGGGCGTAGATCAGGGGAGAGGCGGGGTGGTCGAAGGGCAGGTCACACCACTTGCATTTGGTCTGCGAGGGGAACATCTTGAAGATCCGGCGGTAGCGCTTCTCTTTCTCCGATTCCCCGTAGGTTAACAGGTCATGCCAGACCTTTTCCACCATGGCATCCAGTTCAAATTTATCCAGGGACATATCGCTTTCCTTTTAAATATGAGGAAGTTTATCTATTATAGCCTGCTTTTATCCCGCATGCCAATCAGAGACTGCCTCCTGGGGCATACACACAATTAAGAAAAGACTTTCACAAAGCAGCGAACCTGATCTCGCTGTCATTCTGAGTGAGCGGAGCGAATGAAGAATCCTCCCAACATGCTAAAAAGGGCAACCTGTTCAATCGTCTATACTATCTCTGAGATTTTGGGGATTGATTTCATGCGTAAGCCCTGCTTTTTTTTTGCTGTGAAGATCGGCCCTTTGCGCCTTGCATTCAGGACTACCAGCTGTTGGCAAGCTTGATTAAGGCCGCGCCATTTTTCCGTACCCAATCCTCATTTTTCAGCGCGCCATCGATGAACATTTCGAGCACATTTGCCGGGTAAGTCCCATCAAGATAGCGTTCCAGGAAATAGATTACGTTCACCGCCCAGCGGAGCCGCATCAGCTGCGGAAGGTTCTGTATTTCTTCCGGCTGAAGTCCCTGATGTGCAGCATACCCGCTCCCCAGGGCATCGACAATCTGCCATTCGTCCCCGCTGCCGTAGAAATCATACGGCCAGTGGCAGAGGGAGACGACCAGATCCATGATCCGCAGGTCGTACCGGTGGGATTCAAAATCCACCACACCGGATACCCGCGAGCCCTCCACCAGCACGTTTCCGGGGATGAAATCGTTGTGAATGATCTGCCGGGGCAGCGAGGCATACCATCCAGGCGTTTGCGCCTGTACCTCCTGGATGAAGCCGGTTACCCCCTTTAATTTGGCGGCCTCAATTGGCGCATCCGCCCACTGAGCGAAAAAAGTGGGCTGACCGATGGCGTTATCAAGCACCTGTTGATAGCTGGGGTTGGGGAGCGCACTGGATGCCACATCCCCCGTGATCGCGCGCAGCGCAGCGGATAGCTGCCCAAGCGCCTTACCTGCTGAAAATGCCTGCGTCGGGTCATCAAAATCGGCATTCTCGCCGGGGATGTAGCGCCACAAGACTGCTTTTTGCACTTTGCCGTCCTGTTGGATGGTGGCGAGCTTTTGACCATGCCGGTTGGCAATGGGCGTAGGAATGGCGAAGGGGAGCGCCTGCTTCTGAAGTCTCTCCAGGAGGGTAAGTTCGGCGTGTATGTTTTCCATGAGGGCGTCCGGGTTATAAACCCGCAGGATAAAATTCTCCACTGGGGTGCGCACCAGGCGGGTCCAGTGACTTCTGCCAAATCCCAACGGCTCGTAAACGCCCCCGGCCAGCTGCGGCCAGGTTTCTAAAAATAATGAAGTCTCCATGTTTTTATTATAAAGGAAGTTCCCTACACCATTTGTTAGGGACCTGGTTTGAGCGCTTGCAGCGAGAACAAAAAAGGGACTGCCTTGTGATTGGGAGACGGCAGACGCCACCATCCGTCCTCCCCTTGCTCCATAAAGGAAAACTTGGCTCTTGCCGCATAGGGAAATTCGTGCAAAAACTCGATTTGGAGCCCGGCAGAGATCAAGCTGTTGAGGATCTCCCCCATGCTGTGATCCCAGATGTACGAGACGCCTTTGGTACCTTCTCCCTCGGTGGCGTACGAACTGGTCCATTCGATCCGCTGGGGCTCTTCAGCGTAGAAATAAGACCTCACAGCCTGCAAGGTGCCATCCGGCTTTTCCCGGAAGGTGCGAAAGGAAGGGTGGTCTTCGACGATATAGAAAATGCCGCCCGGCTTAAGATAATGTGCGATCAGCTCTGCCCACTTTTGCAGATCCGGCAGCCCGTGCAGAACACCATACGAAGTGAAGACAATATCAAACTGGCCGGATAAGATCTCCGGGAGCGCGTAAATATCGGTGCAGTAGAATTCTGCCGGGATGTCGAGCTCCTGGCTGAGGGCTTTTGCCAGGGAAATGGCTTCCGGGGAGAAATCGACCCCGGCGACAATGGCGCCGCGCCTGGCCCAGGCCAGGGTATCCAACCCAAAATGACATTGCAAATGCAGCAGGGTTTTCCCGCTTACGTCTCCCAGCTCGCTGAGCTCGATCGAGCGCAGGCGGTCTTTCCCGGCCCTGAACCCGTCCAGATCGTAGAAGGAGGAGTCTTTGTGTTCGAGGGTAAGCTCGTCCCAGCGTTTCTGGTTCGCTTTCAGATAATCTTTCATCCTTCACCTGCCAATCGATATGGTGGACCGCTTTGGTTCAGACTGCATCCTGAAATAATTCATCCTTATTTTATCCGAAATATGGTTTAATTAAGGAAGTCAACTCTCAGACGAAGGAGTTTTCCCATGAATACACCCCCTTCTCAGGAAGAAATTAACCAGTTTATCATCGACTGCCATGCCGATCTTGACCGTGTCAGACAAAAGGCCAGCCAACAGCCCGCGCTTGTGAACGGTTACAACCCGGATGTCGATGAATCGGCGCTGGGGGCAGCAGGCCATATGGGCCGCCGCGACATCGCGGAATTCCTCCTCGACAGCGGCGCAGAACTTGAGCTTGCTGCGGCCGCCATGCTTGGCCTGCGGGAAGAGGTTGCTGCCCGGCTGGACGAAGACCCCGGCCTGGCCTCTTCCGGAGGCGCACACGGCATCCCGGTGGCCTTTCACGCCGCAATGAGCGGAGACACCGAGATCATGCAGATGCTCTGGGAGCATGGCGCACAAGACCATGTTCGCGGCGCCCTGATCGGCGCGGTCTGGAAAAACCGGCCCCAAATGGTTTCCTGGCTGCTGGACCACCAGGCCAACACTGCCGCAGTCGACTTCCGGGGAAAAACCGTTTTGGAAATCGCAGAAGAAAACGGTTTTAGCGAGATCGTTTCCCTGCTGACCGCAGCAGGCTGATGACCTTCGCCCGGGTCAAACTGCCCCAGGTGATGCAGGCGTTGTATAATCGAGAGCACATTTCCCACATGAATGGACCAAGGAAATCCGCGGAAAAAGCCCAAGATTGCTGGCTTTTGGAGATATTAGATGAGTGAAACAAACCCCCAGGTGGATAGATTCATCGGCAAGGCCAAACAGTGGCAGGCGGAATATACCGAACTGCGCCGGATCGCGCTCGCCTGTGAGCTGAGCGAAGACTATAAGTGGATGCACCCCTGCTACACGTTCGAGGATAGCAATATCGTCATCATCCAGGGATTCAAGCATTACTGCGCGCTCCTGTTTCCGAAAGGCGTGCTGCTCAAAGACCCGGAGAAGGTCCTGATTGCCATGACGGAGAACGTGCAGGCCTCGCGCCAGATGCGTTTCACCAGCGTTGAGCAGATCCGGGCGATGGAAGCGGCGATCAAGGACTACATCCGGGAGGCGATTGAGGTGGAAAAAGCCGGACTGGAAGTGCCGATGAAAGATACTTCCGAGTTTGAGGTGCCGGAGGAGTTCCAGATGATGCTGGACGAGATCCCGGAGCTGAAAGACGCCTTCGAAGCGCTGACCCCGGGACGTCAGCGCGGATACCTGCTGTATTTTGCCGGGGCCAAGCAAGCCAAAACGCGGGCGGCCCGGGTGGAGAAAATGATGGACAGGATTTTCGAAGGCAAGGGGCTGAATGACAGGTAAACCAGAAACAGATCCCGGTGTGGATGAATTTATCCGCCAGGAAACACAATGGCAGGCGGAATTTGAGGCGCTGCGCCAAGTCGCCCTGGCCTGCGGGCTGAGCGAAGCCGTAAAGTGGCGCCAGCCGTGCTTTTCGTTTGAGGGCAGCAACGTGGCGATCATCGGCGGATTTAAGGATTACTGCGTGCTGAGCTTTTTCAAGGGCGCTTTGC
>QKGK01000514.1 GCA_003250455.1 Chloroflexota bacterium
ACCCCCAACGGCGAGTTTCCGTTTAACTTGCAACTTCCTGATCTAGAGATCGCCACCATGGATGGAGCCCACCAAGTGACGATACCAGGTGGGGGTATGGAGTACGTTCCTGGTTGGCCTGCGGTACCTACCTATTTTACAGAACTGGATTTCACTGCCGGGGTCATCGTGCAGGCTGTGCGCCTGGATGCCCGGGGTAATGAGACCGCTATGGTGGACTTAAACATTCCCAACCACCAGCCACAAAATGACTGCCTGGGCTGCGACCCAGAGCCGCCCGTTCCAGATGCCGGTGATGGCTGGTTCCCTGAACTGGGTCACCATTTCGATTGGTGGGTGGAAAAGAACCCCGATGGCTCTTCGACACTGTCCATTAAACTCTACCCTTTTTATTACAACGACCAGACCCATAATGCCCTGTACTACAGGGATTACACGTTTGCGATCGAGACCTACACATCTAACGTGACCGCGGAAAGCCTGCAAACCGCTCAAAACACCTTTGTCCAAAGCGAACCGGTAACTGCCACCCTGGTCGTAAATAATCTCGGTCCGGCACAAGATGTCATTGTCCAAACCAGCATCACTCCCCGCGGGGATAATGGTGCTTTGGCCGGTCTGCCGCTGGTCATCCTGCACGACCTGTCTGGGACAGCCCTCGTAGGGTTAACCTATACAGATACCATTAAAACCGGGGATTACCAATTCGTGGTCGAACTGTGGGACACGCAGGGGCATCTGTTGGATACTGCAGCAGAAGAATTCTCAATCGGTGTGTACGCTGGGGAAATTATCACCCTGACCGCGAGCCAGACAGCTTTTGCGGTGGGAGATCTGATCTCCTTTGAGATGCCCTTTAAAAACACCGGCACAGCGTCCATCACCGGGACCGGTGTCATCCGGGTCTATTCCACCAGCGGTTTGACCGAGACCCGCATGATCACTGGCACAATTGACAATTTGCAGCCAGGGGCCTCAGTTTCGATTACTGGCAGTTGGGATTCTACGGGATATCCCAAGGAAGATTATTTTGCTGTGGGCACTGTTCAGTTCTTTGGGCAAACCGCAGACCCGCGGTCGGTGCTGCTGACGCATCTTAAATACCTGTTCCTCCCGTCCATTGCCCGTTAGCTGGGACAGCCCTACCTGGATAAGGGTTCAAAACTCGTCTGGTCTAGCTCGGGCCGCTACCCTACCCACCTACCACGTCGGTGACATGGTAGATCGTGACGTCGCGCTCCACCCCCTTAAAGCGCTGCCCGGGCAGCGGGGTGACCCGCACTTTGCCCATCACCAGGTCATAGGTCGCCTGGCTGACCAGCACCTGCCCGGCTTTCGCAACACCACAGATTCGCGAACCAAGGTTGACCTCCCGCCCCATCACCGTGTAGTTGGAACGCTGGGAGCCGCCCATCTCGCCGACGATCATTTTCCCGGTGACGATCCCGATCCCCATGGGAGTGTGGGGCACGCCGTGCTTTACCCAGGTTTGCATCCCTTTGGTGTGAGCTCTTTGCATCGCCAGCCCGACACGGATCGCCCGCAGCGCGTGGTCTTCCTGGGGAATCGGGGCACCAAACAGCGCCATGACCTCATCCCCAACAAATTTGTCCACGGTCCCTTCCAAAGAAAGCACCACATCGGTCATCTGCGTCAGATAATCCTTGATGAAATCCACAAACAGTTCCGGGTGGATCTGCTCCGCCAGCAGCGTTGACCCGCGCAAATCAGCAAAAAGCACGGTCATCTCCTGCCGTTCGGGCTTGAGAATATCAATATCCGGGGTGGCCAGCACCCGATCCATGACGCGCGGGCCAATCGACCGGCCCAACACCTGGCGCAACCGTCGGATTTCGCGCCGCTCGTAAATAGCGGTATCGATCTGGCTGCCAATCGCACTGAGCAGCCGTTGGTCCGCACCCGTAAAGCCGCGCGGCCCATAGCGGTTCATCACCCCAATCACCCCGATGACCTTGTTGTAAAAAATCAACGGCAGGCACATAATCGAGCGGAACCCTTCGTCCAGGTCGTTGCGGGTTACCAGCTTGCCCTGGCGCAAGGCATCTTCGACGATGCTTTCCAGTTTGGGGTAGTGCTGCCAGGTCTGGAAAAAATCCAGGTGCGTGGTCGCGCGCATTTCCAACTGGGTGCCGGTGCGGTCGTAGAGCATGATAAAAGCGGTCTCCGCATTGATTTTGGCAATCAGCGCCTGGATCACCTTGTTGAGCATTTCGTCAAAAGGGAGGTCCTGGTCGCGGATCTGATCGATCTCGTAAATAGTGTCCACCTCGGCTGCAAACTCGCGCTGGCGCTCCTGGATATAGCAATGGATGATGGTCGAGTCAAGCTGGTCTTCGGCGGCCTGCAGTAGTTCCAGTTCCTCGGGGACAAAGGGCGATTTCTCGCGCACCAACATGATCGCCCCAAGTGGATTCTTCTGCAACAATATCGGCACGGCAATCAGGTACAACAGGTCCCGGTCATCTTCTCCTGCGGGGGCATCTTCTGCAAACTCCCAGGTAGCGATCTCTTCCAAGGCAATCGCCTTTTTCACCATATCCTGGGTCAGAAAGCGCTGGATCTCAGAAAAATGCCGGGAGCGCTGGCTGATCGCTTTCAACTCGGGCTCCCTGGTCTCCCGGTCCAGCAGGAAGATGGCACACAAATCCCCCTTGAGGCGAGAGGCGAGCAGATCGACAATCGCTGCTAGGATAGAGGTCAGTTCGTCATTGGTATCCCGGATTTCATCGACCAGGGTGAGCAGTTCCAGTTTTTGCTGTTGCTGGCGCAGGGCGTGCAGGGCTTTGTGGTGTTGCTCCTGGAGGCGTGCCTGGATGATAGCCGAGTCAATCTGGTCTTCAGCGGTGCTTAACAGTTCTAAATCAGCTGGGGTAAATGGCTGGGCTGTTTTGCCCAACAGCAGTGCGCCTAGGTGTTCGGTCTCACCCATCACAATCGGCGAAGCCGCCAGGTATAAATGCTCCGGGAGCACAACAGGGACATCCGAGGGCAACCGGTCCCTCGCCGACCAGGCCGCCGCACCATTCAAAACTGCAATTTGCCCAGCCAGGTTTTCCACCGCACTGGCCCCCATCTGTTCAAAAATTCCCTGGGGGTCACGGATGGTCTGGGGTACCAGTGCCCGTGAAGCATCATCCAGCAGAAAAATTGTACAAAAATCGGCTGCCAGGGTGCCAGACAGCAGATCCGCAACCGCAGCCAGCATATCCTGGATATCTGGAGCGGCATCCCGAATTTCATCCAACGCTTTGAGCAGGTCCAGCTCTTTTTGTTTATGAGCCAGTTCCGCTTTGAGTTCGTTCATATCAGGTGTATCTGCCATTTGATGTTAATCCTCCTGTTCATCTTTGAGTGCAGCCTCCCCGTTCCTCCGCTCCTCGAAACCGGTAGGGATAGCCAGCTTAATCGCTCCCCCCTCTATCGATTCCTCTGACCAGATCTGCCCGCCATGGGC
>QKGK01000299.1 GCA_003250455.1 Chloroflexota bacterium
AGGCCACCAGCAGCGAGAAGATCAGCATGGAAGAGACCATCTCCCGGCTGCGCCATTCGGCGGAAACATCCTTCCACACCACCGCCCACATCGCTTTCCAGAACGAGGTCTGCACGCCTGGTCGCTGCTTAGCCATTCGCCGCCTCCTTCTTTTCATCCCTGGCGGGCATCTGGATCGCCTGGCGGTAAAAGGCCAGCAGGCCATCCTGCGGGATCTCTGCACTGGAAGCTGATGCGATGATCCTGCCGCGCGAAAGCACATCAAAGCGGGTGCACAAATCCGCCGTGCGGGCCAGGTCGTGCGAGGTCATCACCACGGTGCGCCCCTGCGAGGCGATCTGCTTGAGCACGCTGTCCAGCATGGAACTGGCATCCTGGTCCAGGCCAGTGTACGGTTCATCCAGCAGCAAAATTGTGGGGTCGTGGATCACAGCCCGGGCAATCGCCAGCCGCTGGGCCATCCCGCGCGAATAGGTGCGCACCATGTCCCGGCGGCGGTTGGACAGGTTGACCAGATCCAACACCTCCAGGATGCGCGCTTCCAGGTCCGGCACGTTGTACATCTTGCCGTAAAACTGCAGATTCTCTTCCCCGGTCAGGTCGCCGTACAGCAGCGGCTGGTGAGAGAGCACCCCCAGGTTGGCGCGCACCCCGGCAGCCTGCTGCGGAAGCTGGTAGCCAGCCACCCGCACCAGCCCCATGCTGGGACGGGACAGCGAAGCCAAAATTCGCAAAAAGGTGGTCTTGCCAGCCCCGTTAGGGCCAAGTAAGCCGACAAACTCTCCCGCTTCGGCGGAAAAGTCCATCCCCTTGAGGATGGTCTTCAGCCCAAAGCGTTTGACCAGTTTGTGTACCTCAATTACAGGCATTTAGGCGGCCTCATCCTCGTCAAGTAATTGTTTCAGTTCGGCTTTCAGCGCATCCCGCTGCGCCGTGTAGTCGGCTTCGTCAAGCTCGCCGGCTTCAAAGGCCTCATCCAGCGCCACGATCTCGGCGATCACAGCTTCCGAATCAAACTCTTCTTCTTCATATTCCTCGTCATCCGCCGGGCGGAAGAAGCGCCAGGCACCGTAACCGGCCAGCGCCAGCCCGACCACACCCAGCACGATCGAGACCACATTCCCGCTCACCAGGCTGCTGCCGCCGGACATACGCAGATCAAGCTCATCTCCGGCAGACAGATTATTGGCCACGAACACCTGGTACACGTCCGTATCCAGCGATTCGCTCCCGGAGGCAGTCAGCGTATCCGAATCCACCTTGGTATCCGCACCCTGGACGAAGATGACGGCAATATCGGTGGGCAGATCCATCGGCAGCGACCAATCCAGTTTGCGGTCGTAAGGCAGGTTATAGGCATACAGCAATTCATAGGTGCTGTCGCCGGGCACCACCGAGCTGGGATCGGCAAAACCGGTATCCGTCTGGACATAGGGATTGCCCATCGTGCCGGTCTGGAAGATCAGGTTGGTGGCTCCTTCCGGCAGGGTGAAGTTCAGCAGCGCTTCGCCGCCATCTGCGGGGAGCACCACTGCGTTCCCCAGGTTGGAGATCGAAACCTGGTGGATGACCTGCACGGTAGTGTCGTCCACAAACTGGAAGAACACATGCAGCCGGGAGACCGTCAGGTCGGCAGGGTCGTCGGTAACATCATAGACTGTGATCGGCAGGTCAATCACATTATCTTCCGGCTGTTCCCCCATGAAGAAGTTGGAGGGGAAGAAGGTGCCGTTCATTTCGACCATCGTCAGGTAGATCAGGTCCGCGTTGATGGTTATATCTTCAAAAGCGTAGGTGCCGTCCGCTGCCACCGAGGTGGTTTCGGTATAGCTGAGATCGAAGTTCTCATACACTTCCAGCGTGACTTCCAGCCCTGAGGGGAGTTCCCCGCCCGAGCCGTTGACCACTACACCAGTCACCTGCCCAACATCCTCCGCTGTCGCTGCCTCGGTGGGGGCAGGCGTTTCTTCCGCGCCAGCAGGGGCTTCTTCGGTGGGTGTTGTGCTGTCTTCCGCCGCCTGTGTGGGAGCAGGGGTCGCTTCTGCTACGGCTGGTTCCACGCCGTAGGGGAAGACCAGCGAGCGCACATAATAAGCTACGGCCTGCTGCTGACTGGCATCCAGAACATTGGCAAACACATGGTCGGTATTGCCGTTGCCTGTGGCCACCTTCTGCACAATATCATCCAGCGAGAACAGCGTCATCACTTCTGCGTCCCGGTGATCGGTCGCTCCGGGGATCGCATCGCCTGCCCCGGTGCCGTGACACTGGGTGCAGGTCTGGGCATACAGGTCAGCCCCTTCCGCCAGTACGGCTTCATCTGTCCCCAGGGAAAAGACATACGCCAGCACATTCCAGACATCCTGGTCGTTCAGGCTGCCGGAAAACGGCGGCATAAAGCGGTCCAGGTTGCCGTTCATGGTGATCGTGTACCATTCCTGCGGGGTTGCCAGGCTGGCAACTTCCGGGTTGCCGATCTGTGCGACCGGGTTCGGCAGGGCAGCAGCATTGTCACCATCGCCCATGCCGGTTTCACCGTGGCAGGGCAGGCATTTTTCCACGTAGATGGCCTGTCCGGCTGCCGGGTCGGGTTCTGCCGACGGAAAGACGCCGGTGAGTACTTCGGCGTCTTCATATACGGGCGCCTGGTAGCCGGGGGGTGGGGTAACATCCTGTGCCAATGAGATGCTGCAAGCACTTGCGCCCAGCAAAAGCAATAAGCTAACCAATAACAAGTAGGGGGTATGTTTTTTCATGGAAGTTCTCAGAATAGTTTTTGTGGTATCCAGCAAAAAACCGGGGCAGTACATCACATACCCGGCGTTTCGCGATTAATCAGATCTTTTGCCCGCAAGCAGAACAAAAACGGTCGTCGGGTTGTAATGCGGCGCCGCAGTGGGGGCAGAAACGCGCCTTGCCTGCCGGGGCCTTTTCCACTTGCGGAGCATCTTGCTCCACAGGCAGCGCAGCTTTACGGCGCGAGGAGATCAGGGCTTCCAGCGGGTCGTCCTCTTTTGCCCGGATACTGGCGGCCCGTTCCATCCGGGCTGCCCGTTCCGCTTCGTCCGATTCTTTCTCCTCCATCCTGGCATCCAGCAGACGGAGCACATCCGCGCCGCGTTTCAGCAAGGCCTCGCGCTGGATCGGGTATAAGTCGTCGGGCACCTTCCCCATCTCCGCGTCAAAGTCCAGTTCGGCAAGCGCATCCAGCACGCGCTCGCGTTCCGCCAACAATTGGGACAGTTCAATATCGTCTTCCCCAACCGCTTCCCTTTTGGGGGCATGCCGGAACGGGCTGGCTACAAAAGCGGCCACAATTACGATGAGGGCAAGCAGCAGCAGTAATGAACCAAAATCCATATTCGTTTGTTTCCTCTTCCAGGATGCGTTTTCAAACCCAGGCACCCTGTCTTTCTTATGATCTGGCGTTTGCAGAGCGAACGCCTAAATCGCTGAAATGTAATTATATTCACATTTCAGCGATCAATTATACCGGTTTAATCCTTCAAAAGCGGGTCGATTGCCGCAGTGATCTCTTGCAGCGAGACGAACGGCCCCAGCTTGACATAAGCCAGGTTGCCTTCTTTATCGATGATGTACGTTTCAGGGACGCCTGTGGTGCGGTAGGACTGCGAGATGCGCGTGCCGTAATCCGGCCCGTTGGGATAGGTGATGTTAAACCGCTCCAGGTATTCCTTCGCCTCGTTGTCGGTGTCTGTCCAGTCCACCCCCAAAAAGATCACTTCACCGGTGGGCTCATATGTTTCCCAGGCAGTTTGCAGGTCTTCGGCTTCCAGCTCGCAGGGGTTACACCACGAAGCCCAGAAGTTGACCACGATCACCTTGCCCAGTAAAGCTTCGCTGTCGTAATCATTTCCTTCAAAGGTGGTCAGCACAAAGCCGGGGGCAACTTCCCCCACCTGCACAGAACCCTGTTGGGCTTTATTCAGCTGGATCGCCACGATGCCGAGCAGTCCGGCCACCGCTACCCAGATAATGACCTGCCCAATAGAAGATTTCTTTTTCTGCGGTGCTTCAGCGACATCAACAGTCGGGGTATTATTTTCACTCATTGCTAAAACTCCTGAAACGAAATGATTAATTTCGGTTTTTCAATTCTTCTTCCAGCCGGGAGATGTATTCATCCTCCGGGCCGGATTGTGCGGCTTCGTCTTCCAGGTCAGCGATAGGCTTCTTCCAGCTCTGGAAGCCGCGGTAAAGGATATAGACACCAGCCAGGAACGCTGCCGGCGGGAGGATATAGATCAGCCAGTTGAAGCCGCGGCGAGGCGGTTCGGCCAGCACCCGGTCTCCATACAGCTTGACAAAATAATCGTAAATTTCCTGCTCTGTCCAGCCTTCGGACAGCTTATCCCGGATCTGCTCACGCCATTGGGCGCAGGCCTGCGTGCCGCACACGTCCAGCGGGGTATTTTCGCACACCGGGCAGAACATGTTCTTGGCAATCGCGTTGACTTCATTGTCTGATGGGGTTGGCTGCGGGCCTTCATCCTGGGCATGGGCGGGCATGACGCTCGCGATGCCCACCAAAAGCACCACGGCAGCTATCGCAATTATCCAGGGGAAATACTTTTTCATTAACGGTCTCCTCGTTCAGTCGCCCACGGTGGCGCGGGCTTCGCGTGCTACGGCACGGATCTCCTCGGTTTCCTTCTCCGGCCAGGCGGCCACCATTGTGCCAAAGATGAGCACAAAGGAACCCACCCACAGCCAGTTGACCAGCGGGTTATGGTAGAGCTTAAAGGTCGCCCGCTGCGTCGAGATCGGCTGCCAGTCCACCAGGATGATGTAGAAATCATCTTCCATCGTGCTGCGCACACCGGGGATGGTCATCGGCTGCTGCGATTCATAGAAATAGTCGCGGCGGGGGTACAGCTCTCCAACCTTCTGTCCGTCCTCATACACGCTGACCACCGCGCGGGCCACATTGCGGTTATCGGCCGTATCGAACTCGGCCAGCGAGTCGTAGGTGATCATATAGTTTTCCAGGGTGATCGTCTCACCCAGGGCCACGGTGGACTGGGTTTCGGTCTGGAACATTTCGATCCCGACCACGCCCAGGGCCATCAGGATAATGCCAAAGTGGATCATATACCCGCCGTAGCGGCGGCGGTCACGCCGCACCAGGTGCACCAGCTCCACCAGGAAATTCTTGCCAGTCCGGCGGCTGCGGGCGGATGCGCCTTTATAGAATTCGTACAGGGTCACAGAGGCCACCAGCGCCGTCAGCCAGAAGGCCAGGATCGCCCACCAATTGGACATCCCGGTGACCACCAGCACAACCGGCACCACGAAGGACACCAGTGTGGGCTTCCAGATGTTGCGCCCCAGCGATTTCATCGTGGAAATGCGCCAGGCCGTCAGCGGGCACACGCCCATCAAAAAGAGCAGCCCCGCCCACAGGGGGCCGGTAGCCCCCTCATAATAGCTGGGACCAACCGTCACCTTCTGCCCGGTAAACACATCCCGCAGCGAAGGGATCAGATCACCGACAAAGCCCAGCCCCTCCGTCAGCAGCGGGAAGATCACGCCCCAGAAGACCACCACCAAAATACCGATGAACAGCAGGTTGTTGATCAGGAAGAAGCCCTCGCGGGAGAACCAGGAGGTCATCTCGGTCTCGGTGTGCAGTTCCTCCCAGCGGCGGGACAGCAGGTAAATGGAGACGACAAACGTAATTGCAATAAAGGCAAAGAACAGCGGCCCGATGGCGCTTTGGGCAAACGAATGCACCGAAGAGAGCACCCCGGAACGCACCAGGAAAGTGCCGAAGATCATCAGGTCATAGGTCAGGATCACCAGGAACATGTTCCAGCGCTTGAGCATACCGCGCTTTTCCTGGATCATCACCGAGTGCAGGAAGGGGGTCGCCGTCAGCCAGGGCATCAGGGCCGCGTTTTCCACCGGGTCCCAGCCCCAGTAGCCGCCCCAGCCCAGCACGTCATACGCCCAGCGCATCCCCAGCACCAGGCCCATCGAGAGGAACAGCCACGCCCACAGCGTCCACTTGCGGGTAATGCGGATCCAGCGGGCATCGGTGCGCCCGGTGATCAGGGCCGCCATGGCAAACGCATACGGGATGACAAAGGAGACGAAGCCCAGGTACTGCATCGGCGGGTGGATGATCATCCCCGGATGGCGCAGCAGCGGGTTGAGACCGCTGCCGTCTGAGGGAGTGAGAATCGTTGCCCCGCTTGGGCGGAAGAGCGCCTCGGCGGTCTGGCCGGTGGGCAGGATCCACAGGCGGGCGAACGGGTTTTCAAAGAAAATGCTCAGCAGCAGGAAGAACGCCAAAGTCACCATCACCACCACGATCACCCAGGGGAGGAACTCGCGGTCCCTGTCCCAGTTGCGCAGGGCGACCATCGAAGCAAAAATAGACATCAGCCAGGACCAGAACACCAGCGAACCCGGCTGGCCGCCCCACAGGGCCGTCACCTTCAGGTACGGGGGCATGCTCAGGCTGGTCACCTGAGAGACATAAGAGACTTCAAAATGGTTTTGCAGCAATAAGATCACGATCATCGACACCGCTACCGTCAGCAGCGGGAAGGTGAGCAGCATCGCGTTTTTTGCGCTTTCGATCCAGCGGGGTTGTTTCTGGAAGTTGCCGTACAATGCGGCAAAGATACCGTAGAGAGCAACCAGAAAAGTGATCACCAGGGCCCCTAAACCAAAGTTTACCAAAGTGTCTACCATGGGTATTACTCCTTATCACATCGGAACGCACACGGTTTCCTGTTCCGATTTCGCAGAGGGTGGCCTCTCTGTGAGTCTGTGGAAACGAACCTGGCCGGTTCATTTCGTTTTTTGGGCGGAAAAGATTCCGCTCCTCTACCAATCATGAATCCAATAAAATAGTTGAGATGGCGCGAGCAATTGAACGCTAACACGCCATCTGGTAGTTCCAATCAGGTTGACAAAGCAGGCCGCTTACCCTTCAGACTGTTCGGGAAGCGCTTCGTCGTAGCGGGTGGGGCATTTCAGCAGCAGTTCTTCGGCCACAAACACGCCGTCTTCCCCAAGTCGGCCAGTCATGATCGCCTGCGCTTCATTCTGCAGCAGGTCCGGCTTTACGCCGTAATAGACCACCTGCATCTTGGTGCGGGCCGGGTCTGTGACGGCCTGATGCAGCGCTTCTGCCAGACCGCCCTGTTCTTCGAGGATGTCGTTATCTGCCGGCATGTCTGCAACGGTGAACCGCAAAGTCAGCGTTTCGGCATCATATACTATCGTGTCGCCGATCACTGCCCCGGAAACCCGGGCAGGCTTATCGTAAGCGGCTGCGCCCTCGGCGAACAGCTCGTCCACAGTGAAAAAGTACTGCGCCCCGGCAGTGGTAGACGAGACGATCAGATACACGACAGCCGCCAAGATCAGCAAGCCGCCAACCAGGAACTTGGACCGGTTGGTCTTGCCAACGGGTTGATCGTAGGTTCCCAAAGATTCCATGTTTGTTACCTCCAAATATCCTTCTTCCGGGCCATTCCTGTAATTGTAATGGCGGTTGAAGAGCAATTTGCAAAACTTTTATGTACCATTCCTGGCCAAAGGGGCAATGTCCCTTTTAGCAGGATAATCTTACCAAATATATCTAATTAGGTCTATTGCAGATGTCCCCTTTACATTGGGACATCTGTCACAAATAGGTCTGTTTTAGCCTCGCAGCCTGGTGCCGCACTCCCGGCAGAATTGGTCTCCGGCCTGGGCCTGCGCCCCGCATTGATGGCAGAAAACCGTCCCCTGTCCGGCAGGCTTTCCCGCCGTCCGGCTGGTAGACGTTCGGCTGGCAGCCGGCTTGCTGGCCGCAGCGTTGCGTTTCTTGCGGGCTTTATATTTGCTGGGAGCAGGCTGTTTGGTGCTGCGGATGTAGAACACCACCCCGCCTGCCAGCAAGACCACCCCGAGCACCATCAGCACCCAGCCCCACCAGGGCAGCGACCCGACCGTGGCCGGTTCAGATGTGGTTGTGCCGCTGTTGAGCACAAAACTCTCGGTTGCCAGGGTGGTGTCGTTCTTGGTATAGCTGAGCGAAAGCTGGAAACTCTGATTGGCGGCCAGGCTGCCAAAGCTGGCCGAATAGGTCATCAGCCCGTCCGAGTCGGTTTGCCCGGTTCCCAGGCTGGGGATCACGCTGAAGTCCACTGCGTTGACCGGCTGCTTGACGCTGAACACAAAGTTGTCCACCGCAAAATCGGCGGACCAGGTGAAATCGTAGCTGCGCTGCGGGTCGGCCTGGCTGAGCGCCGAATCATAGTATTCGATCTGGATCACCGGCAAATCCGATTCCAGGGTGATCTCGGCCCACTCGCCATCCACGGTGCGGGTGTACTGCCGGGTGACCAGGCCTGTATCTTCCAGCACGGCGACTGCCATAGGGTCACCCACAGAAGCGGGAATGCGCACGGTCACATCTGCCGGCAGCGGTTGGGTATCTGCAAGCTCCAGGGTGTAGATCACCAGCATGGCTGGCTGGTCATACTCAGGCCACAACTGCACCTGGGCGGTATTCACCAGCAGGTCTGTCTGGGCGTGTACAGTCCCCGCCAGCATCAGGGCAAAAACAAGCAGCAAGGCTGCAAATCGTAAACGTTTCATGGTTACTCCAAGCGTATCGATAATTCTTTTTAGCCTGCCAATTATAAAATATTTATCCAAAAAAGGAAGTTTTATCGGGCAGTCGGCATGGCTTTCTCAAAGTAGCTGAATAATTCTCTAAAATTGTGGTGGAGACTGCTTCGACAAACCAACGCTTAGCTTTGGTCTGTCTCGCAGTGACAGCAAAAACACAGCGTGTCATTGCGATTGAGCGAAGCGAAAGAAGCAATCTCTGACTTTGAGAACTTCATCGGCAGTCGGGGCAGATTCTACCCTAAAAGCGCAATTAAAAAAGGAAGGGGATGAACATTCGGGTAGCTTGCATATAGTCCCGGTAGGGCTGGCCGAAAAAGCGGATATTCTCCTGCTCTTCGCGCTTAGCCGTCAGCACCAGGAAGGCCGTCGCCGCTAGGGCCAACCCCAGGCCCCACCAGGAGAAGCGCTTGAAATAGATCCCCCAGGCCAGGAAAAGCAGCGAGCTGTAAAACGGGTGCCGGATAAAGTGGTAAATGCCCGTTGTGACCAGGCTGGTGGTTTTCTCGATGCCTACCAGGGCAGGGTCTTCCCGCCGGGCATCGACCTCCCCATGGCGGCGAAAGGCGCGCACCCCCAGGAAGATCAGCACCAGGGAAGCCAGCAGCAGCCCCCAGGAGATAAGCTGCCGCGCCCCGAACGGTGTTGCAAACCAGAACGGCATATTGAGCGCAAACAGCCCCAGGATCAGCTCCCAGGCAAAAAAGCGGGTGAATCCGTGGCTGTGTACGTCCTGCAGGGCGGGCCAGGAGACCCACACAATGGCAGCACTGCCTAACACCAACACCAGCCACTGGACAGCCTCCATCCTGACCCCTTACCCGCCAATCGCCTGGCGCAGCGCCATTGCCATGCGTCCAAATTCCGGGGTATAGCGCATCTGCGGGCCGCGCGGGCGGGGCAGGTCTACCTCGAGGTCCAGTGTCAGGCGGGCCGGGCGCTCGGAGAAGGCCAGCACCCGGTCGGAGAGAAAGATAGCCTCGCCAATATCATGCGTGACCATAAAAACCGTCTTCTGGCGGGCATGCCAGATGCGCAGCAGCTCCCCGGCCATGCGCTCGCGGGTGAGCGCATCCAGCGCGCCAAAAGGCTCGTCCAGCAGCAGCAGGTTGGGGTCGTGCACCAGGGCGCGGGCAATCGCCACCCGCTGGGCCATTCCCCCGGAAAGGTCGCGCGGCAGCGACTCCTCAAAACCGGTCAGCCCGACCAGATCGATCAGCTCCTGAACGGACTCTTTTGCCTGCACCTCCGAAAGTCCCTGCAGTTCCAGCGGCAGGAAGATATTCTCCCGCACGGTGCGCCAGGGCATCAGGTTCGCCTTCTGGAAAACCATCCCAACGCCCGGGCGCGGCCCTAGCAGGTGCGCCCCATCCAGGATCACCTCGCCTTTCTGGTAGTCCAGCAGCCCGGCCAAAATGCGCAGCAGGGTGCTTTTCCCGCTGCCGGAAGGCCCCAGCAGGCAGACAAACTCCGACTCGCGCACATCAAAAGAAATCTCGTCCAGCACGCGCAGGCCGCCGTTCCCATTGGGGAAGACCGCGGAAAGCCCGTCAACGCGCAGCATCGGTTCAGCAAGTACGGCGATCAACGGTACCTCACTCGACAAACTGGTTGGTAAAAGCTTCGTCAATTGGCTGTGTATCGGTCAGCAATCCCATTTCCATTAAAATATCCTGCATATTCTCCCAGGCCTGCGTCTCAGAATGGCCCAGTACATCGGCCTGCCAATAGGCAATCGAAAGCCGCAGCACTTCCTTCTGGACAGCGGTGTCCGCTTCGGACAGCCCTTCTACATATTTCTCGCTGATCTGGTAGGCTTCTTCCGGGTCGGCGATGGCGTCTGCCAGGCTGCGCAGGAATGCGTCCACAAAGCGCTGTACCATCTCCGGGTCCGACTCGATCCACGCCTCGCTGGTAATGATCCCATTGCCGGTCAACTGCACATAATCGCTCACTGAAATCACATCCACCTCGTACCCCTGGGCGTTCAGCTGCACCGGCTCGTTGGTCACATAGATGACCACCGCCTCTTCCTGGTCTGCCGCCAGGGCTTCCACCTGGTTAAAGCCGATCGAATCCATGGTGATGTCCGATTCCTTCATCCCGGCAGCGCTCAGCAGTGCCCGCAAGCCGATGTAGTTGGCCCCATACAGTCCGGGCAGCCCCACCTTCTTTCCGGCCAGGTCCTGCGGCGTGGTGATCCCTGCGCTGGTCTTGGCCGCCACCCCCACCGGGAAATCCTGGTACCAGGCAGCCACATAACGCACCGGTACGCCTTGCTCCCGCGCCAGCAGCACCTGTTCGCCGGATGCCACCGCAAAGGGGATCTCTCCCTGCCCCACCAGGGCTACCCCGTCGGTCTCGAAGCGGTAATCCAGGGTCACATCGAAGCCGGCTTCGGTAAAATACCCCTTCTCCAGCCCGACATACATCGGCGCAAACTGGATGTTGGGGATATATCCCAGCGGCAGTTCTACCGGGATGAGCGCATCCGCCGATGTGGGAATGGCTTCTTGTGTCTCTTCCGGGCTGCCACAGGCCGCCAGCAGGAGGACCACCGCTAAAGACAAGATCATCCAAATTCTTTTCTGCATTGTAAGGCTCCTTATTTCCAATTCAGGCCATCTGCCTGTAATACTAAAACTAAACCAACTCATCTTCCGGGCGCTGCTGCCAGGCCAGCAGGCGGCGTTCAAAGAACACCACCAGGCCGTACAATACCAGCGCCATAAACACCAAACTGAACACCGAGACAAACACCAGGGCAATATCGTACTGGCCCCGGCCCACATTGATCAAAAATCCAAGCCCGCGGTCCGAGCCGACAAATTCCCCCACCACTGCGCCGATCACCGCCAGGGTCGCGCCAATGCGCAGCCCGCCCAGCAGCACCGGCAGGGCGGCCGGCACCTCCAGCTTGATAAAGACCTGCCAGCGGGTCGCCTGCAGCGAGCGCATCAGGTCGTAGAGGTCATTCGAAACAGCCCGCACCCCCACCACGGTATTGATCAGGATGGGGAAAAATACGATCAAAGCACAGATCAGCACCTTGGAGAGCATCCCCGACCCAAACCAGATCACCAGCAGCGGGGCAATCGCCACCACCGGGATGGACTGGCTGGCGACAATATACGGGGAAAGGATCTGCTCCAGGCGGCGGGACCTGGCAAGGATATAGCCCATCACCGTGGCCGCCACTGCCCCCAGGGACAGCCCGGCAAGTACTTCACTGAGCGTGATGAAGAAATGCCGGATCAGGCTGCCGTCCTGCAAGCTGGAGAGAAAGCGCTCCATCACCAGGCCCGGTGTCGGCAGGATAAATGGCTGGAGCTCGCCGATCCAGACGATCAGATACCAGACAAAAATGGTCAGCGCCAGGGTAAAAGGCAGCAGTGCCAAACCTTTGCTTGTATATGCCTTGCGTTTTTGGTTCTTGGCGGGTTTCATCGAACTCCTGACGGTATGCTAATCCACCCTTGGGGGCCGCCGCGCGGCGAAGGCGTTGCGTCAGAAGCAAAAACCCCGAAAACTGATTGGTTTTCGGGGTACACTTACGACATTGTGCATTTTCTCACGAAATAGTTATCCATGGAGAACAGATGCACACCTTCTTCTATCCGGACTATACCGTCGGCCCCGGAATTTCACCGGATCATGCAGCTTGCACAACCTGGTTGTGCCTGCCGCTCGTGGGCTGTACCACCGATCGGGAATTGCCATTGGACTGCGTTTTACAGCAATCCATCGCTCACCCTGCCCCGAAGGTTAACCGGCCGTCCATGCGCTGGCAGCCGGTTGGGATATTAAGTTGTCACACGGCTGATTCTTCAGCCACCCTGATTATAGCGTTTTGTAAGGGATGGGTCAATGGTTTGTGCATAAATTCTCAATTCGCTCATTCCAACAGCATGAGCGAAAGGTGCATTCTTGTTTTCACTCACACAGGTCAAGACCACCAGTATGGCCGGCGGCTTCACCTGGTCCTATAGGCTTCTGCTTCTTGCCGCACCTCATGGTCACACATGGTTTTCTCTTACCCTCACAGCTCTTTTTTCCATTCTCACTTACTTCCTTACCTGGATTCCCGCCTGCGCGGGAATGACATCCGCCTCGGTTTCCAAATGTCATTCCCGCACGCATGTGGCGGGAATCCACACATTCCCCTCTCAGCCCTGCAGCCTTAAATCCCCAAATGGGTTAAATAAAAAAGCACAACCGCGGTTGTGCTTTTTGCTAACAATGAAACTTCTATGCGTTATTTATCCTTCTTCAGGACAGGAAGGCCGCTCTTGGTTTCAGAAACCATGTAGCCATCGGGCACTGC
>QKGK01000507.1 GCA_003250455.1 Chloroflexota bacterium
TCCTGGCGGACTTCCATGGATTCGCCCAGATACTGGCGGGCAGCCGGCAGGTCACGGGCTTCCATCGCCACCCACGCCAGGGTTCCCAGCGTCGCCCCGATCCCCCATTTGTTATCCAGTTCACGGCGCAAGGCCAACGCTTCTTCGAGCAAAGTTTTTGCTTTCTCCAGCTCACCAAGACGGGTAGCCACTTCACCCAGGCCGGAAATGGTCGAAGACAAGCCAACGCGTTCGTTATACCTGCGGAACAACCTTTCAGCCTGCTCCAGATAAGCCTGGGCTTGCGGATAATCTCCTGTGCGCATGACCCCCCAACCCAGGTTGCGCAGGATATCCGCCTCGCTTAAACCATCTCCCACTCTGCGGGAGATTTCCAACGCCTCGTGAAACATTCGGATCATATCCTCATATTCCCCCACTTCGGATGCGACCATCGCCAATCCGGTCAGGGCCAGGTGGATGCCTCGCAGCCCGGTCTCACCCAGCTGCTGCGAGATTTCCAGGCTTTCCTCCCAGGCGGCTTTTGAGGCGGGGTAATCACTCTGGCGGTACGCCATCATGCCCATCAGGTTTAGGGCCACAGCCCGTTCATCCGGGCAGTCACAATCGCTTTCCTGTGCCAGCACGGCAGCAATCCATTGGCGGCCTTCGTTCAGGTTGCCCCGCACCAGCCAAAACCTGCCCAGCGCAACGACCATCCGGACGCTCTCCCCGGCAGTTTGGGGACTTCCCAGGCTCCAGGCCAGCGCCGACCGTAGGTTTTCCCTCTCAATTTCAAGGCGGTTCAATGCCTCCACCTGGTTTTCGCCATCCACCTTTTCTGCGTAGCTCTCGGCATAAGCGAGGTAAAAATCCAGGTGCTTCCGGGCAAAGAAAGGCAGCATTCCCGAGCGTTCCAACCGGTCCCAGGCGTACTGCCGGACAGGTCCCAGGAACCGGTAACGCGGCTCTCTGCCTGGATGCCGGTCCAGGGTCACCAGCGATTTGTCCACCAGGTTGGTCAGCAAATCCAGGGCAAGGAATTCGTCCATATCCTCATCCGTGCACACGGCTTCTGTGGCTCCCAGGGTCCAGCCGCCAGCAAAAATGGAGAGAAGTTCAAAAAACTTCTGCTCCTGTGCAGAAAGCAGCTGGTAGCTCCAATCTATGGTCGCCTGAAGGGTTTGGTGGCGCGACGAGGTAGTCCGGCTGCCCCCCTTCAGCAAACGGAAAGCACTGTCCAGCCGGGAAGCGATCTGGGCCACCTGCATGATCGGGACGCGGGCAGCCGCCAGTTCTATCGCCAGCGGGATCCCATCCAGCCGTTGGCAGATCTGGACAACCGCCTGGATATTGCTGTCGATCAGTTCAAATTCAGGCAGGGCTGCCCTTGCCCGTTCGACGAAAAGGCGCCCCGCTTCTGAAGCTTCCAGGCTCTTGCGGTCCAAACCATTTTCGGGCACCGAGAGCGGCGGGACATGAAAGACCACTTCGCCCTCCACACGCAGGGGCTCACGGGTGGTGCTGAGGATGTGCATCTCCGGGCAATTGCGCAGCAGACGGTCTGCCAGCTGTGCACAGGCTTCAATCAAATGCTCACAGTTATCCAGTACAACCAGTGCATGATGACTGCCCAATTCGTGTTCAATGGTATCAATCATCTGGCGGTCAGCCTGCTCCCGGATGGACATGACCTCCCCCACCGCATCTACCACCCGGTCGGGGTCGGAAATGGAAGCCAGCGCGACCCACCAGATCCCGTCGGGGAAGATATCCAGTAATGACTCTGCCGTCTGGATCGCCAGGCGGGTCTTGCCCACCCCGCCAATCCCCGTCAGGGTCAGCAGGCGGTTGTTTACCGTCAAGGCGCTAAGCTGGGAAAGCTCCCCCTCCCGCCCAATAAAGGCAGTGCGCGGCAGCGGGAGGTTGTGACCGGGAGTTATCAGAGTTGCCAGCGGGGGAAATTCCTTTACCAGCCGGGGCGATACCACCTGGAAGATGTGTTCCGGACGAGCCATTCCCTTTAAATAGTGCTCGCCCAGGTCGTGAAGCTGAATAGCGGCATCCAGGTCGCCGCGCACCAGCTCGGCACTGACCAGCGAGAGCAGTATCTGCCCGCCGTGCCCGGCAGCCGAGATGCGTGCTACCCGGTTGAGCGTATGCGAGGTGCGATAGTCGCCGGATTCGACTTCCTGCGCTTCTCCGGTATGGATACCCATCCGCACCAAAAGAGCGCCGGTCTCCTGCGGCCATCCGGCATCTGCCAGCTGGTGTTGGGCTTCCACCGCAGCCTGCACTGCCTGACCCGGGTTGGCAAAGGCAACCTGGAACTCATCGCCGACGATCTTAAATACCTGCCCGTCAAATGCCGCCATTACCTGGTGCATGATCTCATTATGACGGGCCAGGGCACGGTGCATCGCTTCTGGATGCTGCTCCCAAAGCGGCGTGCTGCCCTGAATATCGGAAAACAAAAAAGTGATCGTACCGGAAGGTAACATTTTCCCTGCCATAAATAGATATTTTTCCGCGGGATGACCTGCATGAGGAGGAAAATGAGCGGCTTGTTGATAATCAGACAAAACTGATCTTAAAAAAGATTATACAACAGTTGTTTTCTGTTTTCTCCCGGAAATCACTTGTCCGCTTCCCGCCACTCTTCCTCCAGCACCGCATAGACCGCAGTATCCCACCAGCGCCCCCGGAAATATTTCTGCTGCTGGAGGATGCCTTCCAGACGCATCCCCAGGCGTTCGGCCAGCCGCCGGGCGCGGGAATTCTCGCGGTTGGTTTCGGCATATACCCGGTGGATGGGCAGGTGGGCAAACCCATAATCGATGATGGCGCTGCAAGCTTCCAGGGCATACCCCTGTCCCCAATACTGGCGGCCAATGGCGCAGCCGAAAGAAGCCTGCCGGTTCTTTTTGTCCTCCAGGCGCACCCCGCAATTGCCGATCAGTTCCCCTTCCGGCAAGCAGATCGCCACCTGGTAGACCTGCCGGTCTTCTGCAGTGGCAGCATCCAGCATACGGGCAAACAGGGCTTCCCAAAATTCCCGCGTGGTTTCTTCTTCGGTATAAAACTGCTGGTAGTCCGGGTCTTGTACCGCGGCAAACAGGGCTTCAAAGTCTTCCGGCAGAAAATCCCGCAGCAGCAGGCGGCTTGTTTCAATCTTCAGCATCTCATCCATCCGCACCATCAAAGAACACCTCAACAATCGGGCTGCCGGCCACCAACGCATCCACCGAAATCCCCTGGTCTCGGTACCAGCGGGTTTGCGGCGCGCTCATGATCACCCGGCGGTCTTCCGGGTCGGTGATCTCCACAGCTCTGGCAGGCAGTTCCGCCTTCACGGATTCCTTAAGGCAAAAGAGAAACTCCGGATGGGCCTTGAGATTGGCCAGCCAGTCGCGCCGAACACGCGCACCGCGGGCGCCGCTGCCGGAGGGTGTGCCGCAAATGATGATCCGCCCGCCCAGGTT
>QKGK01000245.1 GCA_003250455.1 Chloroflexota bacterium
GAAACCGTGCGCGCCTATTACGACAAGCACGACCTGTGGCCCTACTGGAAGCATCATGTCGGCCATGCCATCGGCCTGCGCTACCACGAAGCCCCCTTCCTCGACCTCGGCGACGAGACCGTCATGCAGCCCGGCATGGTCTTCACCATCGAACCCGGCCTCTACCACCCCGAACTGGGCGGCTTCCGCCATTCAGACACCGTGCTGATCACCGACGACGGCATCGAGATCCTCACCTACTACCCGCGCGACCTCGAAAGCCTGACCATCCCGGCATGACCGTTCTCGAACTCACGCCTGCCCACCCCCGCTGGCCGGATTACTGCGCCCACCTGCACGCCTGCGACCACGGTCAGTGGGTGCTGGACGAACACAATGCTCCCCTCCAGCAAGGGTTGGTCTTCCTCGCCGCCCTGGAGGGTGACGAGATCGTCGGCAGCCTTTCGCTTCTCCCCCAGCAAATCACCATCCCGCCCACGGATTGGGCCGAAGACCGCGACCGGGTTCTGCGAGACGCAGAAGGAAATCCGATATTCGAAACCCTGGTGCAAACTTTTTTTGTCGACCCGCCACACCGGCGGCAGGGACACGGACGCGCCCTGCAGTTAGCCGCCCTGCAAAAGACCCGGGAACTGGGCTGCTTCCAGATGCGTTCGTGGTCCTCGTTGGATAAACCGGCCAACTACCAGCTTAAACTTTCCCTCGGCTTTGCTTTCCACCCGGAAGTGCAGGTGACCGCGTCCGGGCTGAAGGTCAGCGGTGGGTATTTTGTCCGCACGGTATAGCCGATGAAATCCTTACAGAAACCGTGGCGTTTGGGCTTCGCCCAAACTCCAAATCGAAACTCTGTTTCGATTAGGACATTTGGCTGGTGTTCAGTAGGACATCCGACACTTGCACAAATAATCACAAATCGGCATAATGGATAGGCTGGCGCAAGGCCGGTCAGCCTGTTTGCCTGCAAAAAAATCCTAAACTCACACCCAATGAGGAGGTTCTTTTATGACCACGTTTGAAAAAAAGCCTGTGAAGCCGCTTCCGTTGAAGCCGCTGAAACCAGTGCCGTCGGATATTGATATTGCCCAGGAAGCTGCCAAAGGGATGAAAAAAATCTCAGCGCTAATGGCAGAGATTGGCTTATTCCCCGAAGAAGTGGAATATTACGGAGACTACAAAGCCAAGGTAAAACTGGATGTCCTCAAACGTCTGAAAGACGTGCCGGATGGCAAATACATTGACGTGACCGCCATCACCCCCACCCCCCTGGGTGAAGGCAAATCCACCACTATGGTCGGCCTCAGCCAGGCACTCGGCGCTCATCTGGGGAAGAGTGTGTTCACCTGCATCCGCCAGCCCAGCCAGGGGCCAACCTTTGGCATCAAGGGCGGCGCGGCTGGTGGCGGATACAGCCAGGTGATCCCGATGGAAGACTTCAACCTGCACCTGACCGGCGACATCCACGCCATCACCGCCGCCAACAACCTGGTGGCCGCAGCCATCGACACCCGCATGTTCCACGAATCTGAGCAGACGGATGATGGCCTCTTCAACCGCCTATGCCCCCCCGATAAAGAGGGCAACCGCGAATTTGCTCCCTCCATGCTCAAGCGGCTCCAGAAACTGGGCATCGACAAAACCGATCCCAACGACCTGACCGACGAAGAAATTTCCCGCTTTGCACGATTAGACTTTGACGAACCCACCATCACCTGGCGGCGCGTGGTAGACACCAACGACCGCATGCTGCGCGGCATCACTGTTGGCACAGGCCCCGCAGAAAAAGGCTTCAACCGTGAAACCGGTTTCGACATCACCGTTGCCAGCGAGATCATGGCGATCCTGGCGCTCACCACCAGCCTGGCCGACATGCGCGAACGCTTTGGCCGCGTGGTGGTTGGCACCAACAAAGCTGGCGAAGCGATTACCTGTGAAGATCTCGGCGTAGCCGGTGCGATGACCGTCCTGATGAAGGATGCCATCAAACCCACCCTGATGCAGACCCTGGAAGGCACCCCCGCCTTCGTGCATGCTGGCCCGTTCGCCAACATCGCCCACGGCAACAGCTCGATCATCGCCGACAAGATCGCCCTCAAACTGGCCGATTACGTCGTCACCGAATCCGGCTTTGGCGCTGACATCGGGATGGAGAAATTCTTCAACATCAAGTGCCGCTACTCCGGCCTGATTCCCAATGCGGTCGTGCTGGTTGCCACCGTCCGCGCCCTCAAGATGCACGGCGGCGGACCCAAAGTCACCCCCGGCAAACCGCTGGCCCCCGAATACACCGAAGAGAACCTCGAACTGCTCGAAGCCGGTCTCGGCAACCTGCAGGCACACATCACCAACGCCCGCAGCTTCGGCATTCCAGTGGTAGTAGCCGTCAACTCCTTCAAGGATGACACCCCGGCCGAGGTTGAACTCGTCCGCAAGGCCGCTATCGAGGCTGGCGCTGAAGACGCCGTAGTTGCCCGCCACTGGATGGAAGGCGGCGCAGGTGCTGCAGCCCTGGCCGAAGCCGTGGTTGCCGCGTGCGAAAAACCCAGCAATTTCAGCTTCCTCTACGACGCAGAAACCACCACGATCAAAGAAAAGATCGAAACGATCTGCAAGAAGATCTACGGCGCAGCCGGTGTGGAATACTCCCCCGAAGCCGAAGCCAAGATCGAACTCTACACCAAACTGGGCTTTGACAAGATCCCCATGTGCATGGCAAAGACCCACCTCAGCCTGAGCCACGACCCCAGCCTGAAGGGCCGCCCCACCGGGTTCACCGTCCCGATCCGCGATATCCGCGCTTCGGTTGGCGCCGGGTTCCTCTACCCGCTGCTGGGCACCATGAGCACCATGCCTGGTCTGCCCACCCGCCCGGCCTACTACGATGTAGACATCGACCTGGAAACAGGGCAGGTCGTCGGCCTGTTCTAGCCGGTAAATTACACCTAAAAACAGGGATGAACGCAGGTTCATCCCTGTTTTTCACTCACCATCCGGCGCTCATCAAACCCTCACCATCGCAGTGAAAAAATTGGGATAAGATAATGTCACCAGAACCAGGAGACAAATGATGATCGAAGATCAATTTGCTTATCCCCATCAGGCCTCACCCGACATCCGCCCGGCAGGGCAGCAAAGTACAGATGGCGCATTGGTGCGCCAGTTCACCTTCCGCACCCCACATGGATGGCGGCGGGCTGCCTATTTGGTCCGCCCGGAAGAAGGAACCGGTGAAACGCACCCGGCCATCCTCTACGTGCACTGGTACGAAACCGAAGCCCCCGACAGCAACCGCACCCAATTCCTCGACGAAGCCATTCAATTGGCCGGGCAGGGTACTGTTTCCCTGCTAGTGGAGACCATGTGGTCGGACCGCGAGTGGTTCCTCAAGCGTACCCAGGCAGACGACCGCACCCAGGCCATCCAGCAAGTAGTAGAACTGAGCCAGGCGATGGACATTCTG
>QKGK01000582.1 GCA_003250455.1 Chloroflexota bacterium
ATAATGACAAATATATGGTGCTGATCTTCAATAATATTAACAGGAAATTCAATTTTTTCAACAACAGTTTCAGGAGATACTGATGGAAACGAAAAACGGCAACAAAAAACTCCGCAACGCCCTGACGATCACCCTTTTTACCTTTAGCGCGCTGGTCGGTTTTGCGCTGCTAATTATCTCAGTCTGGGGAGATTTGGAAGCCTCCATGTTCGACCCCTCCCAAAAAGGAGAGGAAAGATTGACCACTCTCGCCTGTCCGGTGTTGATCACCCCGCAGGATGAAGGTGAATTTACCGCCGAGATCTATAACCCGCTGGCAAAGGAGATTGACCCTTCCCTGCAGGTGCACATCAGCAGCGGACACATCACCTTGATGGAGGAAGAAAGGCTCAAAGTAAATTTAGCTCCCAAAGAGACCAGGAAATTGGCCTGGTCGGTAAACCCTGAAAACGCGGCGTACGGCAAGATGATACTGGTCAATGTGTATAAGTTCCCCTTCCTCTCGCTTCCCTCTCAAAAAGCCTCCTGTGGCATCTTTGTGATCGACATTCCCGTGTTAACTGGCAAGCAGGTCCTCTACAGCGGAATTGGGTTTGGGTTTGTCGGCATGTTCCTATCTATGGGATTTTGGCAATTCAACAACCGCTTGATGACCAAAAACCAGCGTGAATTTTTCCGGGCGATGGCCATCCTCACCGGTGCGATCATCATCGGGACAGTCTTCAGCCTGTTTGGCTGGTGGATAATTGGCAGCCTGGGGGTTGTGGTATCTACCTTGATGGGTGTGATCACAGTTACGCACCAGTTCTGACACCTTCACTTTTCCTTCACCTGATCCACAGCTACAAGAGAGGTCTCTGTACCTCTCTTGTTTTTATATCCCAAATTTACCAGGAAATTTTCCGCATTCCACAATCCGTTAAAATTGGGTACAATGCAGGTATTCCAGCCAACGAACCCTCGCGATTTCTTCCAATGTCCGGAACATTCCAGCAAGGAAAAGCGTTAATTTATCGAAATCCTATGAGAAAAATACTGATTTCCCTCTCGTTCGCCTTTTTACTGGCCTTATTGGTGGCCCCATTGGCTTCGGCGGATGCGATCGTCGAAGCCAGCACGCCCGATACCCTGTGCATGCCGGGGGTGTACCTCAACGAGTCGCCTGAATGCTCTGTGATGGGCCCAGCCGCTTACCTGACGCGCCAGGCCGAGATCTACGCGGATATTGCTACTCAAGCCGATCGATTCCCTTATATCGATGAAAGCTACGGGGAGACCGACCTGTACTACTTCAGGGTCAGCCACGATAACAGCGCCATTTTCCCCACTTATGATAACGCGGTGAGAAACTCCGGCGCTGTCGGCTCGCTGCCGAACGGGTACACGTTTGCTTCCTATACCAAGTTTGTCGAATCCGATGGCAGTCGATACTTCCAATTAACCACCGGCAACTGGATGCGCGGGTCTTCTGTATCGGCTTACGCACACCCCTCCCGCTTTTTAGGCGTCCAGCCCACCGAACAGCCTACCCGCAAGTTTGGCTGGGTGATCCGCGAGATCCCCACCCAGACCAAACCCGGCTTTTACCAGCCCCTTACAGGAAACACACTCTACCGCTACTCGATAATTGAGGTCTTCGATGAGATCAAGATCGGCTCTTCCACCTGGTATATGGTCGCCCCGGACGAATGGGTGCACAACACCCAGGTGGGCCTGGTCTACCCCGCAGAGGAGCCCCCGGAAGGCGTGACCAATGGCCGCTGGATCGAGATCAACATCTGGGAGCAGACGCTCTCAGTTTATGAAAACAACCGGATGATCTTTGCCACTCTCATCACCACCGGATCCAAGGAATCCTACACCCGCCCCGGGCTGTTCAAAATTCACGAACGGCTCGAAACCACCAACATGGCCGGTTTCCTCGGCAAGGAAGACGCCTATTACCTGATGGACGTGCTCTGGACACAGTATTTCGACGATGGGCGCGGCCTGCACGCTGAATATTGGCACGATCACCTCGGCTACCGCTCCTCGCATGGCTGTGTCAACATGTCCTTCCCGGATGCAGAATGGGTATTTAATTGGGCACAGATGGGTGACTGGGTATATGCATGGGATGCTTCCGGCCAGACCCCAGTGGACCCCAAACTGTTCACCCAATTTCTGGATGATTGATTTTTGATAGCGAAAAGGGCTGGTTTAGAAACCAGCCCTTACTTTTTATCCAATTTTTTTACCCAACCATACTACCCAATCGAACCCGGCGTGACTGTCTCAATTTCCATGCGGCCGCGCTCGTTGAGGATCAGCCTGCCGGTGCGGATGTGGGCATCGTGCTGGAAGATCAGGGTTGCGCCGGTCTCCAGGGCCCATTTCTGCCAATAAGTCTTGGTGGTGATCGTTTCCAGCGGCTCGACATCATAGGCGGTCACCCAGGCTGTTTTGGCAAAATGGATCGCATAAGAGGCCAGGTCGGAGACAAACAGCACCGGTGGATTCTCCCCATCTTCCAGCACCACACTCTGGTGCCCGCGAGTATGTCCGCGCGTCAGGGCAGTGCGTACTTCAGAGGTCACCTGTGTATCCCCATGCAGCAGGCGATACTGCCCGTTTTTCCAGACAGGGATAAAGTTTTCGGGCAGATAGGTACCGCGGGTGCGGGCATCCGGGTGGGAGGCATCGGCAAATTCCATCCGCTGCACCAGATATTCTGCATTGGGAAAAGTCGGCACGACCCGATCTCCATCCAAACGGGTATTCCCCCCGCTGTGATCGGCATGCAGGTGGGTATCAATCACAATTTCCACATCCTCCGGGGTTACGCCGTGCTTTGCCAGGTTCTCCACCAGCGTGCCTTCCGGCCACTCCATCCCCCAGTTTTCCTCGCCTTTGGCATCCAGTTTATGTCCCAGGCCGGTATCCACCAGGATGGTCTTCCCCTCCGAAAAGATCAGCAAGCAGTTCAGGTCCATCGGGGTGCGCTGTTGAACATCCACGGGCTGGTGTTCGATCCACAGCGGGCGCGGCACCAAGCCCATCGCCCCACCGGGTTCCACCCACACCCGTCCAGCCGGAACAATCTGCCATTCCATCAAACCATACCTCCAAACATGTGATCATGCTGTAAGCATTGAAACCAATAAGAAAACAGCGGATTTTCATCCGCCTGCGGTTCCCATTATAATCCAATCTCCCCGTTTCTCACCTCTGCTGGTATCCCTGCAGCGCTTTGTCGATCTCGCTGACCAACGCAGCTTTTTCCCCTTGAGGCAAAAATGCTGCCTCTGCCGCATTGCGGATCAGCCAATGCAGCGCATCCGGGGCAACCCCCAGCACTTCGCCAACCAGTTCGTATTCATCACTGAGGTCGATCCGGGAGATACCAGGGTCATCGGTATTCACGGTGACATTTAAGCCTGCCTGCACCATCGCCGCCAGCGGATGGCGGGCAAGTTC
>QKGK01000182.1 GCA_003250455.1 Chloroflexota bacterium
GATAACCGCTCCACTTCGGATAGCGCCAATACCAGCAGATCGGAATCGGGATCGTCGTGCGAGGACTGCTCGATGAGGAACAGGCAGTTCTTGATGGTTTGCAGCGGGTTGTTCAGTTCGTGGGCCACAGAGGCCACCATTCTGCCCATACCTGCCAGTTTGTCCGCCCGGATCAACTGCTGGCGGGTGGATTTTTCGGTCTGCAGGGCTTCTTCCAGGATCTGGTACAGTTGGGCATTATTGACCGCCACCACTGCCGAGTTGGCGAACACGTCCATCTGCTGGATCTCCATTTCCCCAAATGCGTTTTGGATCTCGCTTTCGATATTCAGCAGGCCGATCACCGTCTGCCCGATCATCAGCGGAATGCACACAAAAGAGAGCACCCAATCGGGATGTTTATCTGTTTGCCAGGGAGACTGTGCCCTATCCCCCTGCACGACCACTTTTTCTTTGGTTTCGAAGGCGACACGGCAAGGTTCCTTTGGGGGGATGTCCAAGATGTTATCGAATTGGAAAATGGCGAGTTCCTCTTCCGGCTGATACCCCAATTGCCGCACCATCCGCACCCGTCCATCCTGGAAAAGGATGATGTTGGCGGCCTGGGCGTCAAAGAATTTCAGCGTGTGGTTGAGGATCCCGGTGAGCACCTGGTCGATGGAGAGGGATTGGTTGAGCAGGGAAGAGATTTGCGCCTGTGTTTCGGCCAGCTTGCGCTGCTGGCGTTCGGCCTCAAGCAGGCGGGCATTTTCGATGGCGGTAGCCACCTGGAGGCATAATTTCTCCAGCAGCTTTTGGTCTGCGATGTTGAACAGGTTGGGCGACTTGCCCAATACGCTGAGCGTGCCCAGGCGCAGGTCTCCATTGAGGATGGGGGTAACTACCATGGAGCGGACAGCCGGTTCGGTCTCAACTTTGAGGTAGCGCTCATCTTTGGAAGAATCATCCACAATGATCGCCTTCCTGGACTCGATCACCCGGCCAGCGATGCCCTGACCGGTGCGCATGTTGACCGCATGCAGATTTTGCTCCTTCTGGTCGCCAAAATCAAATTCTATGTTGGGGCTGACAGAAATATCCAGCAGGCTTTCGACCTTCAGCTCATGATCTACCACTTCGGCCAGCGCAACGGCGTGCAGCTGCCTGTTCTTTTCATCAAAGATATGGATCACCGCGCGGTATGCATCGCCGATGATGTGGATGGCCTCGGCAACAATATGCTCGAAGATCTTCTCCAGGTTGAGGTTCTGGTTCAGGATGCGGCTGATGGTGGCGATGGCTTCGGTTTCCTGCAGGGCGCGCACATTGTTCTCGTTGAGGGTGCTGCGGTGGATCATGGTGGCGGCAATGTTGGCGGCAATCTGTGCCAGCCGGAAGTCCTCCTCCGGGCAGGGGGTGTCGCATCCGACCCATACCAGGCCGATTTTTTCCTGGCTGCTGATCAGCGGCAGTGCATGAATTGATTCCAAAGTTAACAGCTCTTCCGGCAGGGAAAGCCCGGCGTTGTTTCTCAAATCTGTCCAGCGCAGGGGTTCCATCTCGGAGAATACGGCCTGCGCGATCTCTTCGTCAAACTGGATATTAAAATTGGGGATGCGCTGCCATGCGCCGGCCAGAACTTCCAGCTGCATTTTGCCTGTGATCAGGTCGGTGAGGTAAAGGGCCACGCCGCTGCCCTGGGAAAGCTCTTCCATGATGACCGCAACGGTGGCAACCATGGATTCCCGATTGGAGGCGTTGCGCAGGGCGGCGTTAACCGAAACGACCATTTCCATTTCCCGCTGGCTGCGCTTGCGCTCGGTAATATCGCGGGCGATGCCCAGGAAAGACTGCCCGTCTGGTCTTTCGCCCTGTAAGACCGATTCGGTAAAGAGTACATCCCGCAGCTCGCCGCTTTTATGGCGGAACTGAAGCTCCAGGTTGCGGGCAGAACCCTGCGCCTGGCGGGTTTGCTGCAAGCGATGAAGTTCCTGCGGGCCGGCAAAAAATTCGGCCAATGCGTGCCCCAGCACTTCCCGGCGGGGATAACCCAGGATGGATTCAAAAGCAAGGTTGCACTCGGTGATAATGCCTTGCATATTGGTGGTGAAGATCGCTTCGCGGGATTCTTCGAACAGGTTGCGGTATTTGGCTTCGCTTTCTGCCAGGGCTTGCTCGGTTTGGAATTTTTCCCGGCGGAGCTTGTTTTCTGCCAGGGCTTGCTCTACAGCCGGGCCCAGGCGCCCCAAGCGGTCTTTGAGCAGGTAGTCGTTGGCCCCCTCCTTGATGCAGCGGACGGCCGTCTCTTCGGTGATAACGCCCGAAATGACGATGAAAGGAATCTCCAGGGGAGCATTTTTTAAGATGTTCAGCGCGTCCAGCGCATTGAACTGCGGCAGGGAATAATCTGCCAGGATCAGGTCGGGTTTGGATTGAAGCTGGCGAAGGAAATCCTCGGCCTGGTCGACCCGCACCCAGTCAATGGAAAAGCCCGCCTTGGTAAGCTCATGGGCGATGATAATGGCATCGGCCTGATTGTCTTCAAGAATAAGGACTTGCAGTTTCTTCGTTTCCATGAGCATAGGTTCGGGGTCGGCTGTGGCTTACGGCGTGGAGAAATAGGACAACGCCATGCGCAGGCGTTCTTCTACATCCCTGGGGGCGTCTTTGGGGATGCTTTGCAAGGCGGCCTGCGCTTCGACAATGCTGTATCCCAGGGTGGTCAGTGCGCCGATCACTTCGGTATCCAGGTCGTCCAGGGCAGCGGCGGCTTCCAGGCCATCCACGTCTTTGATCTTGTTTTTAAGATGGAGCTGGATTTTTTGGGCAGTGGTTTTGCCCACGCCCGGCACGCGGTTGAATATCTCGGCCTGTTCGGAAAAAACAGCCCGGCGAATGGCGTTGGGCGTCAGGGTGGAAAGCACTGCCAGGGCCAGGCGCGGGCCGACGCCATTCACGCCGATCAGCAGGATGAAGAATTGGCGTTCTTCCCTGGTGGAAAATCCATACAGGGAAAGCTCGGTTTCCCGCACGACCAGGTATGTGTGCAGAGAGATCGATTTTCCAAATTCCGCCTGGCGGGAAAGCTCTGCCGGGGTATAAATTTCCAGCCCCACACCGCCAACTTCTACCACCAGCCCGTCTTCGGTAATTTCGGATACCCGGCCGCGGATGCTTGAGATCATCTTGGACTCCTTAGAAGAATAACACCATCAGAATGGCGGTAACCAGCATCAGGATCAGCCCGGGCAGGATGACCTTTCGCAGGTCTTTGCTGCCGCTGAACATGACAATGCCGCCTTTGGTAATCATATTCGAGACAATTGCCAAAAGCAATGCCTGGGCGGCGATATCCATATTGAGGCTGCCTGTCCGGCTGAGATCGGCCACGGTCAGGGTGATGGCGTTGACATCTGCCAACCCGGTGAGCAGTGCGGAGAGCAATACACCGACATCGCCAAAGTAGAATTGGGCGACCCGGGAAATCAGCAGCACGACAGTGAAGAGCAGCCCAAACCGAATGGCTGAAGTGAGATCGAGCGGGTTCTTAAGTTTCAAGTTGCCGGCTTCATCATTGCGCTGTTGGAATGCCAAAAAACGGGCATAGGCCAGCCCCACCACGCCGGAGATCAGCAAGGGCAGCCAGGCCATTTTGAAAAGCTGCTGGTTGATGATCCACACCAGCACCAGCATGCGGGCGTACATGACCGTCCAGGAGAGGATGATGGCAACCCCAAAGGGAGTGGAAAGCTCTGGCTCTTGCTTGCTGCGTTCGGTGAACCCCAGCGTAACGGCGGTGGAAGAGACCAACCCTCCCACCAGCCCGGAAAGTTCGATCCCTTGCTGGCCGATGAACCGGGCGAAGATATACCCGAGGAAGTCGATCCCGGAGATAAAAACCACCATCAGCCAGATGTTGAACGGATTGAGCACATCCCAGGGGGGTGCGGCCAGGGATTCGTTGGGCAGAACGGGCAGCACAATGGCGCTGATGACGGCAAGCTGGAGGGCGGCATATAGTTCCTTGCGCGAAAGCGCCCGCACAAACCGGTCAGTCTGGACTTTGAGGGAGAGGATCACCGTGGTGGCGATACCGAGCGCAACAGCCAAACCAAGCTGGTTGTGGTAGCACAGTACCCCGATCATCATGGCGATCAGCATGGAGGCTTCGGAGGTGATCCCGATACGCCCGCGCTTCCAGGCTTCAACATAATGCGCGATGGCGGCAAAAACCGCGATCAATACCATGAAAGTGATCAGAACGGCAGGCGAATCGTAAATATCTGCCAGCATGGCGGCAATCGCTCCGCCAAAGCTCATCAGGGAAGTGGTGCGTTCCCCGGCTGTAATGTTACGGTCTTTGCTCACCTGCGCAATCTCGCGCTGAAGCCCGATGAGAAAGCCAATCGCCATGGCAGTGGCAAACCGGACAAGCAAGTCAAGAGCAGGATTCATTTGGTCTCCTCGATCAATTGCTGATACCGGCTGTTGTGCAGGTGGCAGATAGCCACCGCCAGGGCATCAGCCGCGTCGTCGGGTTGAGGGCGTTTGGGGAGATCCAGCAGCATGCGGACCATTTCCTGCATCTGGTGCTTATCGGCGCTGCCGTAGCCAGTGACAGACTGTTTGATCTCGTTGGGGGTATATTCTCCTATTGGGAGACTGGCCTGGGCCAATGCCAACAGCACTACCCCTCTACCTTGACCGACGCTGATAGCCGTTTTCACGTTTTTCTGAAAAAACAACTTCTCCACAGCACTGCTATCCGGGCGGTGGAGAAGGATGATTTGGTTCAATTCCTGGAAAAGTTTTTCCAGTCTTTCGGGCATGGGCAGTTCTTTAGGCGTGAGGATGGCGCCATAGGCAACTGCTGCCAGACTGCCGTCTGAGGATTGTTTGACCAGTCCATAACCGGTTGTGGCGGTCCCGGGGTCTATTCCTAGAACGAGCATGCAGGCTTTATGCGGATTCGAGGATGCTCAGGGCCTCATCCGTGATGGCCAGGTTGGAATCCACTTTTTGGATATCGTCATCCTCTTCTAGCGTTTCGATCAGCCTGAGCACCTGCACCGTTTTCTGTGGGTCCAGTACCATTTCCTGGTTAGGGAACATGCGCAGTTCCGCTTCCTCGGTTTTAATGCCCATCAGGCGCAGCTGGTCGCCGATCTGCTTGAAAGCAGTGCCTTCGCCAAAGATCTCGATCAGTTCTTCATCGTAGATGACATCTTCCGCCCCGGCTTCGATCGCCAGTTCGAAAGCGTCGTCTTCGCTGCGCTTGCCGGTGGGAACGGTGAAGTATGCCCGCGGGGTGAACTGCCAGGCCACCGAGCCGGACTCGCCCAGGCTGCCGCCGGCATGCGTCAGGGTGTGGCGCAGGGTGGCAACGGTGCGGTTACGGTTATCGGTGACCGTCTCAATGATCAGGGCGACGCCGTGAGGGGCATAAGCCTCGTAAACGATTCTTTCCAGCGCTGCGCCGTCTTTGTCTTCGCCGGTGCCGCGTTTGATCGCCCGCTCGATGTTGTCTTTGGGCATATTGGCGGCTTTGGCCTTGTCAATTGCCAGCCGCAGGGTGATATTCATGTCGGGGTCGCCGCCGCCTTCGCGTGCCGCAATGGCGATGCCGCGCGCCAGTTGGGTGAACATTTGGCTGCGGCGGGCGTCAGCGATACCTTTTTTGTGTTTAATAGTAGACCATTTACTATGTCCAGACATAGCACTCTCCTGAACAGAAAAATTTGTTTTTATAATACCGTATTTTATGGAGACTAAAAAGAGATGCTGCCATCTCTTTTTATAGTTCGTTACTTGATTATACCATTTGCTTGGTTTGAGCGGCATGCTGGGATGCCGATAAAAGATCACTTTGTGCAATTGGACGGTGAATTTACCGGTATTTTCCTGCTGGATGAAAAAAGCAGGGAGTGAAAAAACTCCCTGCTTTCATCGTGCATTTGGAAATGCCTAGATGGTGAATTTGCCGTTTTTGTAAAGCAGGTCGCCGTCCACGCGGATCTCGCTGTCTTCGCGTACGTCGCAGATCATATCCCAGTGGATGGCCGATTTGTTCTTGCTGCCGGTTTCCGGGTAGCCTGCACCCAGCGCCATGTGGAACGATCCGCCGATCTTTTCGTCGAAGAGGATGCTCTTGGTGAACTTCTGGATGCCGTAGTTCGTGCCGATGGCAAATTCGCCCAGGTAGCGGGCGCCTTCATCGGTTTCCAACTGGGTGAGGAGGAATTCCTCATTTTTCTCGGCAGTGGCCTTGACCACCTTGCCGTCTTTGAATTCCAGGTAAATGCCTTCCACTTCGCGCCCCTGCAGGATGGCCGGGTAGGTGTATCTGACCCATCCGTTGGCGGATTTTTCCACCGGGCCGGTGAAGACTTCGCCGCTGGGCATGTTGTGCTCGCCATCCGAGTTGATGAAGGTGCGCCCCTCGATGGAGAGGGTCAGGTCGGCGTTGGGGCTTTTTACCGTGACGGTTTTCCGACCATTGAGCCAATCGACCACTTTCTGCTGCTCGTTGTGGATACGGACCCATTCGGCCACCGGATCATCCTGGTCGGCGTAGGTGGCGGAGTAGACAAAATCTTCATAATCGCGCAGGCTCATATCGGCTTCCTGGGCAAAGGCCGGGCAGGGGAAGTCGGTGAGCACCCAGCGCAGTTCTTTGGTAGCCGAGCGCGCCATGTATGTTTCGGTCAGTCCGCGGGTAGCTTTGGAGCGGGCGGCCTGCTTTTTGGGATCGATGCTGGAAAGGGAGCGGGTGTTCTCTGCGCCGCGCAGGTGGATGAGCACATCGGCCTGCTCGTAGGTCATCTTCAGGGTCGGGGAGACCCAATCCAGTTGGGCTTCGCCCGCCTCCCGGTAGAAAGTTTCGTTGAGGTCATCCACGTAGATATTGGTGGTCACGTTGCCGCCTGCCTGGATGGCATATTGGTAAACTTCTTTCATCAGGGGCAGGGCAACCACGCTGGAGGTTATGTAAACCCAGTCTCCGGGTTTTACTTTGGTGGAATAATTGACCAGTACATCAGCCAGTTTTTTTACTCTTGGGTCGGTCATCAACATCTCCTTGGGGCAATATTTGAAAAAATTTCCGCCGCAATTGTATCATTTTCCATTGGGTGCATGGTATGCAAGCAAAAAAAATTGGTCTGGAGATGTATAAAAAAGAAGGGTCGAGGTTTGATCCCGACCCTGCCTGGTATTCGTAATTTAGAAAATTCTTCTCTTACCGGTCAATCGTGGTTGAGCGGGTCGTTCTGGAGGATCTTCTCGATCTTTTCGAGGATTGGGTCGTCCAGGTTGGCGACTGCTTCGCGGGCGGCCAGGTTGTCTTTAAGCTGGGCCAGTTTGGTCGCCCCGGTGATCACCGAGGAGACTTCCTTGCGGCGCAGCAGCCAGGCAATCGCCAGCTGGGCGTTGGTGATGCCCAGTTCGTCGGCTATCACTTTAAGCTGCACAACTTTGGCGATGCGTTCCTGGGTGATGCTCTCTTTGATCCAGGCCATGCTGTCCATGGAGGCGCGGCTGCCTACAGGGATGCCTTCGTTGTATTTGCCGGTGAGCAGGCCGGAGGCCAGCGGGCTCCAGGTGGTCAGGCCGATGCCGAAGGATTCAGCGATGGGGGCCAGTTCGGATTCGACCCGGCGGCGGTGGAACATGTGATACTGCGGCTGCTCCATGGTCGGTGGGATCAGGTTGTACTGGCGGGCGATGCCGTAGGCTTCAGCAATCTGCGAGGCGCGCCACTCAGAGGTGCCCCAGTAGAGGATCTTGCCCTGCTGGATGAGGGTGTTCATCGTGAAGACCACTTCCTCCACCGGGGTATCCGGGTCGAAGCGGTGGCAGAAATACAGGTCCAGGTAGTCGACTTCCAGGCGTTTGAGGGTCTGTTCGACAGACTCGGTGATGTGCTTGCGGGAAAGGCCGCGCCCGTTGGGACCGTCCATGGTGGGCCAAAAGACCTTGCTGGAAATGACCAGTTCTTCGCGAGGCAGGTCCTGGATCGCTTTTCCCATCACGAGTTCGGCCTGGCCGCGGGCGTAGATGTCAGCGTTGTCGAAGAAGTTAACGCCGTTCTCGAAGGCGTGGTGGATGAGATCGGAGGAGAGTTTCTCGTCAATCTGGGACCCCATTGTGACCCATGCGCCAAGGGAAATTTCGCTGACTTTGAGACCGGATCGGCCTAATCTGCGGTAATGCATTGTTGTGTTGCTCCCTTCAGTTTTTTTCTTTAATGGTAGTAGGATTTGGAGAGTGTGTCAATGTGCGCTAAGGACCAGTGATAGGAAATTGATGATTTGTGATAAAAGGATTCCCTTGTAAAATATTATAAAAAATTTGTTTTTTGGAGATGACCATGCGACATTCTGCCTTGTTTTTAGTTTTGATAGGCTTGCTGGCAGGGTGTGCGCCTACAAAGACGCCGGTTCCTGCCTCTGTGATGGCAGCCCCCACGCTCACAGAGACAATCGCCCCCATAACTACAAAGGCGCCCAATCCCACCGTGGGCGAAACGCCAACGCCTACATCATGGCCGACAGCAACACCCCTCGTGTACCCGATTATCACCACCCCTCAGGAAGCGCCAAACCTGGGAGATATGGATGTGGACCAATGGCAGCAGGCTTCTCCTGATGGCCGCTGGCAGGCGGCTGGCATGGTCGCCTGGCCAAGAGGGGACTTTTATGAATATCACGAGATGGTGACCGTTTTCCAGACCGGCGGCTCTAACAAATGGGTGCTGGTGGATGCCTGGTATGCGTCTGGTTTGGGGGCGAGCTTCCTTTCACCGATGCAATGGTCGCAGGACGGGCAGTATTTTTACTTCTCCAACCAGGTGACCCCGGATGGATGCGTCCTCTTCAGCCCGAGGAGTATGGACCTTTACCGGCTGACGCTGGCAACCGGGGAAGTGCAGGTTGTTTTGCCGGGGAGTTATTTTGGGCTGTTCTTGTCCCCGGATGCCAGGTTGGTTGCCGGGTTTAAGCAGATGACGCGTGAATTTGTCATCCGCGATTTGGATACGGGGGAGGAAATTGCGGTCGATCTCGATCCGGGAACTGATTATCATGCGGGTGCTATTGTTTGGTCTCCGGAAGGGGATCAGCTGGCGTTGACTCTGGCGATCCAGCCCTGCAGTGGTGATTTTACCGGCATGGGGTTATTCACTGCGTCCAGTTCGATCGTGCTGGTGGATACCTCAACAGGCGCAGTCCAGACGCTGATCGAAAAAGATGACCGCAAATTTGAGACGGTCAGCTGGGACGATCCGGAGAGTATCACCCTGAAGGATAAGGAAGGGAAGCTCTGGTCATTGAATGTGGAGACGGGGGAATTGACCGTGCAATAAAAAATGGGCCGCATCAGCGGCCCGGACCGAACGAAGTTCGGTTTAATAAAATGGCTTGAATCCTCAAGCCATTTTATCCTGATTACAGTTTCCTAATTACTGTTCACTCACTACTCTTCCATCAACTGCTCGACGCGGCTTTTGCCAGTGCTGTAATATTTTGCTTCGGGGTGGTGGACGATAATGGCGGCGGTGGACTGCTCCGGGACGAGCTGGTAGGCGGCAGTGAGGCTCATGCCGAGGTCCTTTTCGGCGGGCAGCAGGTCGAAGACTATGCGGTGGTCGTCCAAGTCGGGGATGGCCGGGTAGCCCCAGGAGTAGCGTTTGCCCTGGTCTTCTGCCATGCCCAGTTCCCGGCGGATGTGACGGTGGAGGTATTCGGCGGAGGCTTCGGCGGTCTGTACCGCCAGCCCATGGACGAAATACGCCTCAGAGTAATCCCCGGCGGCCTGCAGTTGGTCGAACTTCTCGGTGGCTTCCTGCCCGACGGTGACCACTTGCAGGGCGACCACGTCCACCTTGCCGGATTCGACAGAAGCGAAGTAGTCGGCCAGGCACAGCAGCTCGCCGGAGGTCTGGCGCGGGAAGCTGAAGCGGGCGATCTCTTCCAGCTTGCCGGAAAGCGAGTTCGGGTCGTAGACCAGCAGGTCATCGCCCTGGGATTGGGCCGGCCAGTAGCCGTAGATGCCCTGCGGCTTGAGCCAGTGGGTGCGCAGCGCTTCGCGCTTCATCTTGTCCAGGCGGGCGGTGAACTCGGCCTGGAGCTGCTCCCATTCCTCGCCGCGGGCGTTCTTGGCGCCCCAGGAGAGGCGGAAGAGCTCGTTGATATACAGGTGGTCGAAAACCATCTCCAGCGGCATTTCTTTGACCAGCCGCGGCCCCCATTGGGGCGGCGTGGGGATCGTCTCAGCAGGTTGGACGGCACTGGAGCCGCTTGCCCGCATTTTGCGGGGCTGGGATTCACGCCCCATTTCGTGGGCGGACTTGGCTTGCAGGTCTTCCAGCAGGGCGGGGCGTTTCCCGTCGTCCACGAGCTGGTCCATCACTTCCAGACCTTCGAAAGCGTCCGAGCAGTAGAATACGCCCGGCGCATAGGGGACTTCTTCTTCGGTGTGCAGGATGCGCCAGCCAAAGCGGCGGTTAATGGCCGCCCCACCGATCAGCACAGGGATCTCCATGCGGCGGCGCTGCAGTTCGTTGACGATCAGGGGCATCTGCTTGCTGGTGGAGACCAGCAGGGCGCTGAGTCCGATGGCATCTGCGCCGACTTCTGCCGCCTTGCTGATGATCGTCTCGGCGGGCACCTGCTTGCCCAGGTCGTACACGTCGTAGCCGTTGTTGGCCAGGATGGTCTTGACCAGGTTCTTGCCGATGTCATGCACGTCGCCATAAACGGTGGCCAGCACCACTTTGCCCTTGCTGACGCCTTCCACTTTCTCCAGGTAATTGTCCAGGTGGGTGACGGTCTTTTTCATCACCTCGGCGGACTGCAGCACGAAGGGCAGGATCAGCTCGCCTGCGCCGAACTTGTCTCCGACTTCCTTCATAGCGGGTAGCAGGGTGTTGTTGAGGATGTCCACTGCCGACTCGTGGTCGTTGGCGTGGTCCTTGCGAGAGATAATTTCGTCGATAGCGTCTTCCACGCCTTCTTTGTGGCGGTGGAGAATGCTCCAGTGCAGAATTTCTTCAGGCGTCATTCCCTCGGTGGGGTCGACTTCTACTTCCTCAGTGACTTGCACGTTCTCGTAAAACTCGATCACCCGCTGGAGGGCGTCTGGACGCTTGTTAAAGATCAGGTCTTCCATCAGCTCGCGCTCGTTTTCGGGGATCTCGGCGTAGGGCTTGACCTTGGAAGCGTGCACGATGGCCATATCCAGCCCGGCCTGCACGGCGTGGTGCAGCATCATGCTGTTGAGCACCGGGCGGGCGGCACTTCCCAGTCCGAAGGAAACATTGCTGACCCCCAGCGAGGTGAACACGCCCGGCAGTTCGGCTTTGATCCGGCGGATGGACTCGATAGTGGCAATCGCCGAATCGGCAAATTCCGGGTCGCCAGTGGTGAGCGGGAAGGTGAGCGTATCGTAGACCAGGTCTTCGGGGGCAAAGCCGAATTCGTCCACGGCGATATGATAAATGCGCTTGGCAACTTCCAGCTTGCGTTCGACTGTCTTGGCCATGCCCTGCTCGTCAATCGTCAGGATCAGCACGGCAGCGTTGTGCTTTTTGGCAATGCTGAGCACCCGGTGGAGCTTCTCCGGCCCGGCTTCCAGGTGGGTGGAGTTGAGCAGGCTGCGCCCTGGAGCTACCTTGAGGGCGGCTTCCATCACGTCCGGCTCGGTAGAGTCGATCACCAGGGGGGCTTCCACGCTCATTTCCAGCTTTTTCACCAAGGTGGTCATCAGGCCGATCTCGTCGGGGTCCTCTGTAATCGCTACAGAAACGTCCAGGGCGTGCGCCCCGCCGTTGATCTGCTCGCGGGCGATCTCGACCATGGCGTCCCAGTCCTTGGCCATCAGCAGACGTTTGAAAGCCCGGCTGCCAGTGGCGTTGAGCCGCTCGCCGATGATGAATGGGCGCGGTTCCTGGGCCATGGCGACGGCTTTAATTGAGGAGGACAGCATGGGATCGTCATGTTGAGGACGGGCTGGGCTGGGGTGGGCGTGCATCTTCTGGACCAGCTTTTCGAGGTGCTGGGGAGTAGTGCCGCAGCAGCCACCCACCACGCTGATGTTGTGCTTTTCGATAAATTCGGCCATTGCTTCGGCATACGGCTCCGGCTGGAGCGGGTAGACGGCCATGCCGTCCACATTGAGCGGCAGCCCGGCATTGGGGATCGCCGAGACGGGCATGGCGGCGTGCTCACCGAGATAGCTGATCGGCTGGCGCATGTGTTCGGGGCCGGTGGAGCAGTTCAGGCCGACAATATCGATGGGGAGTTTCTCCAGAATTGCCAGCGCGGAGGCAATGTCGGTGCCCAGCAGCATGCGGCCGCTGGTATCCATGGTCACCTGGCACTGGATGGGGAGGATTTCGCCGGTATCTTCAAAGGCCATCTGGATGCCTTGGATGGTAGCCTTGACCTCCAGGATGTCCTGTGAGGTCTCGATAAGCAGCACGTCTGCGCCGCCGTCGATCAGCCCGCGGGCCTGCACCCGGAATAGCTCGGTCAATTCGTCGTAGGTGATCGCAGAAAGGGCCGGGTCATCCGCCGAAGGGAGCATGCCGGAGGGGCCGATGGAACCGGCCACGAAGCGAGGCTGCTCGGGGGTGCTGAATTCTTCCGCTACGCTGCGGGCCACCTGTGCAGCGGCTTTGTTGATCTCGTAGGCCTGTTCGCCGAGGCCGTATTCGCCCAGCGTCAGCGGGTTGGAACGGAAAGTGTTGGTCTCCACCACGTCCACGCCGACCTCGTAATACGCCCTGTGGACGCTGGCAACCGCTTCCGGTTTGGTGATAGCGAGATAGTCGTAGCAGCCGTTGTACTGCTCGCCGCCGAAGTCTTCGGCGGTCAGGTTCATCGCC
>QKGK01000170.1 GCA_003250455.1 Chloroflexota bacterium
CCTTTCCTGGTCCTGCACCTGATCTACGATGTACGTGATGCAATGGGTGCCAATGCGATCAACACCATCGCCGAGAAGCTTACCCCCCTGATCGAATCGCTTACCGGCGGGCGCGTCCATCTCCGCATTTTATCCAACCTGGCAGACCGGCGGTTAACCCGCGCCAATGTGACCATCCGCACCGAAGACCTTGCCTTTCAGGAATTCAGCGGGGAACAGGTGCGAGATGGCATTATCGAAGCCTGGGCTTTTGCAGCCGCCGATCCCTACCGGGCAGCGACCCACAATAAAGGCATCATGAACGGGATTGACGCGGTTGTGATTGCGACCGCCAACGACTGGCGCGCTGTAGAAGCAGGAGCACACGCCTATGCTGCCCGGGCGGGCCGGTACACCAGTTTATCCACCTGGGGGAAAGATCCTGCAGGGAATCTCATCGGATCGTTGGAATTACCCATGGCAGTGGGAATTGTCGGCGGATCCACCAAATCGCACCCCAACGCCCGTGCTTGCATTAAGCTGTTGGGTGTAAAGACCGCCAACGAGCTGGCCGAGATCATCGTTTCTGTTGGGTTGGCGCAAAATTTGGCTGCAATCCGGGCGCTCGCCACCGAAGGGATCCAAAAAGGGCACATGAAGCTCCATGCCCGAAAGAATTCATGATCTCCCAACAGCCAGATAGGATCTTCAGGTCTTAATCTTCCCAAATCCCGCCACACCGTCAAATCATCGTGGGAGCAATGTTGCTCCCCAAAATTCATAAATGCTCAGGGGACCCAAACCACAAAATCCGCCCTCCTGTATCTCATGTTTTTCTCTTCCGCTTTCAATAAAAAATCACTTGGATTATTTTACCTGTTCAATTTTTGGCATCCAAAAGACCAATAGCAATGTCGCAAGGATCGCCAAACTTCCACCAAACAGAAATGGAGCAGAAGGGCCAAACCCGCTCCAATTTCCCATCCCTTGCCACAAGACTCCGGCTATCAAAGATGCCGGGAATGCCAAAAATCCTACCATGGCATGGTAGGTTCCGTAAGCAGTGCCGCGCAAATTTTCCGGGACGAGATCTGCAACCATAGCAGTAGTTGTGCCATAGGCCATCCCATAATAAAGACCATAGGCAACATAGAGTCCCCATATCTGCCATTGGGTTTGCGCCAATGCAAAACCAAAATAGATAACCGCATACACGACCCATCCCCCGATGATCAGATTCTTGCGATCGACTCTATCAGACAACTTTCCTGCCGGGGTCGAGACTGATGAATAGACCAAATTGAAAACCACCAGCATAATGAGAATACCCATTACGGAAATTCCCAGGTTTTGTGCCCTTAAGATCAGGAAAGCGTCTGAGGAATTCCCCAGCGTAAAAATGCCCACAATCACCAGGAAAATGTTGAATGGCTTTCCCAGTTTTGTCAGAGAGAATTTCGGCGCTGCATGTTTTTTTGTTGCCGGAACATCTTTTGCACCAATTGCCAGAGACAGAACGGCCAAAATTGCTGGGATTAAACTAGCCAGCACAACCACCTGGAAGGAATTTTTGGACATGGTCACCGCATTTGCCTGTGCAAACCAGACAACTACTGCTGCGATGATTAGCCCTACCATCGCCCCTGCTGTATCCATTGCGCGGTGGAACCCAAACGCCAGCCCCCGGATTTTTTCATTCGTTGAGTCTGCTACCAGGGCATCCCGCGGCGCTGTACGGACGCCTTTTCCAACCCGGTCCGCCCATCTCACACCGGCAATCATCTCCCAGCTGTTCGCAAAATAGAAGAATGGTTTACTCAACGCAGAAAGGGCGTACCCCGCCACAGCCAGCCATTTCCTCCCGCCTACTTTATCCGAAAACCACCCGGAAAATAATTTCAGGATGCTGGCGGCAGATTCTGCAACGCCTTCAATTAGCCCAATGATATTGGTCTGCACCCCCAAAACGTTTGCCAGAAACAGCGGCAGGATGTTAATCACCATTTCACTGGAGACATCCATAAAAAAACTGGTTAGGCTGACCGCCCATACATTTCTTGGTAATTGTCTGATGCCCCCGGAAGGGTTTTGTTCTTGTTGACTATTCTTCATTGGCACTCCTTCTTTCCCGACCTATTTTAGTACCAATTTAAGGAACCAACGGAAATCTTTAGACAAAAATATCCCTATAAAATGAGTCACCGTCTACTGATATTGTCTATACGCAATATATAAATGTCTGATTTGCAATTATCCTTTTAATTGCCCTGGTTCGGCGAAACATTCGCAATCATCCTGGAGACATCCGCAGCAAACCGGTGGATAAAGCCCAGCACATAATCCTGAATACTCAGATTTTCATCCTCCACTAAAGGCATCAGATTCATCGCAAACGACAGCCGGTCGGCTTCATCCGTATCATGCGAGGCAAAAAAAGTAGCATTCGCCACCCTGCGCCCCATCGCTGCCAGGTCATAGCGCTTACCGCCGCTCACCTGGGAATCGAAAACGCCTACCAATGCCATTTGCAGATTTTCGTGTGCCGTGGCGTCAAAAACCACCTTCTCATCATCCATCATCCAGCCCAGGTCGCGCCACACCTCGCATCCATACACCTGCCGGGGTCGCTGCTCGAATGCCATTTCTCTTAAAGCCTGGATGACTTTCACCACCACCCCTACGTGGGTAGCATGTTTATCTGCCAGGTTATGTGTATATATTATTTCCGGGGAAGTGGCTGCAACCAACGCCTTGATTTCTTCAATCACCGTCCGGTTTTCGGGATCTTTAACATCTAAACTAGGATATCCCAGGAACACCTGGGCGCCATAATCCCCCAAAAAGGCCGCACGTTTTTGCTCCAGCACGCGGATTTTCTGCATTTCTTCGTCGGTAGTCTCAGCATACAGACCTGCCCGGGGAGAGCCGCTTCCATTGGTAACCACCGCTCCCGCAAACCAGGCATCCGGTTTCTGATAGCATTTGAGGATACCATCCACCGCCATGATTTCAATATCGTCCTGGTGCGCGCTGATCGCCAGATGCGTCGTTCGCTTAAGCGCTTTTTCTACCGGAGTTCCGTCCGGAACAAAAATTTCAGCATTTGGATTTCTCAAATCCAACATCATTTCACCTCCACAAGACTTGCAGCAGCCACAGACTGGCCCACACGCCGGCTTTTTTCGTCGGGCAGCTGAAGATTGATCGATTCATTAAGCTGCGGAAACTCCCTCTCAAGGACGCGCTTTGCAATTTCCACCAGGACCGTCCCGCCTTTCCCGGAGGTGCAGCGCCCCATGACCAGGATATGCTTGATCTCGTAAAACTCGGCATAATGGGCAATTGTGTATCCCAAATATATGCCCATGGTTTCCCAAATTTGTTCTGCCCCTGGATGGCCTTCCTCCAGCTTTTCCTGAACAAACCGAAGTTTGGCCGCGTTACTCAAATCAGATGGGAT
>QKGK01000054.1 GCA_003250455.1 Chloroflexota bacterium
GAAGGCGGGCGATATACGATCGACGATATTCACTATGTCCGGGAAGGGGATTGGTTGATTCCCGCCGGGCAGACCCCTTACGCCGCGGATGCCTCCTTTGGCTACCAGAGTTCTAACCTGGTCGAATTTATCCGGGAAAAAATGGGCGATGTGAGCGTAGAATCCATCTCACTGGAGGAGCTCCGCCAGAGCGGGCCTGAACACGTCACCCAACGCCTGCTAAACCTGCCAAAAGACGCGGTTTGTATCGTCAATGCGATCAGCCGCCAGGACCTGGACGTATTTACCCTGGGTTTGCTGGCAGCCGAACGGCAAGGAAAGCGCTTTTTATACCGTACGGCGGCTTCTTTTGTCGCCGCGCGGGCAGGACTGGCCCCGAAACCCGTGTTGACCAAAAACGACCTGAAATTACCGGAAACGGGCGGTACATTATTTATCGTTGGTTCTTATGTACCCAAAACGAGCGCACAAATTGCTCATTTACTCACCAACCCGGATGTTGTTAGTTTGGAAATCAATGTAGAAGCCCTTCTATCGGATGACAGCTTCCAAAATGAGACAAAACGTGTTTCTGCAGCAGCGGATGATCTGCTGACCCAGAACAAACATGTGGTCATCTCCACAAGCCGCAAGCTGATCACCGGGTCTGACCCGGAAAGCAGCCTGAAGATCGGCGCACGGATATCGGAGGGATTGATCACCATCGTACAGAGAATTTCCCACCGCCCCCGCTACTGGCTTTCCAAAGGTGGGATCACTTCCAGCGATGTTGCTACCAAAGGTCTGGGTGTGCAGCGTGCCATGGTTTTGGGACAAATCCTACCTGGTGTACCGGTTTGGCGTTTGGGGGAAGAAACCCGCTTCCCCGGGTTGGTGTATGTGATCTTTCCCGGGAATGTGGGGGAGAAGGATGCCCTGCAGAAGGTAAAGGAGAAATTAGCCTGATGTTGGTTCCAATGAAAGAGCTCGTAAAAGCGGCCCATCAGGGTGGATATGCTGTTGGCGGGTTCAATGTCTATAACCTGGAAGGCGCTATGGCAGTAGTACGCGCAGCCGAAGCAAGCCATGCCCCGGTCATTTTGCAGATCCATGATGGCGCTTTCAATTATGGGGGCACAATGCTGATGGCTTTGTGTAAGGCAGCTGCCGCCGCAGCAAAGGTCCCGATTGCAGTGCACATGGACCATATCAGCAGTGCCGAAACGATCCAACTGGCATTGGACAATGGCATCACTTCTATCATGGCAGACGGCTCTCACCTGCCCTTTGAGGGAAATGTGGCCTTCTCCCGGCAGATGGCTGAACTGGTACATCAGCACGGGGGATCGGTGGAAGCGGAACTCGGCAGGCTTGCCGGGACTGAAGACGGACTTTCTGTTTCAGAAATGGAAGCCCACATGACTGATCCCTCCCAGGCGGCGGATTTCATCCAACGTACCGGGGTAGATACGCTGGCAGTTTGCATCGGCAATGTGCATGGACATTACTGGATGGAACCGCAGCTGGATTTCCCCCGATTAGCGGCGATCAACCGGGCAGCTCAGATTCCCCTCGTGCTGCATGGGGCTTCCGGTTTGCCTGCCCACCAGGTGCAGGATGCGATCAAACTGGGAATCAGCAAAATAAACGTCAATACAGAGGTGCGTGAAGCATTTGTGAAAGCAATCGGTGGGACTTTCCAATCCGACCAGAAACCGCCGGAGCTGCTGAAAATGCTCGCCCCTGCGATCGAAGCGATGATTGAAGTAGTTGCTGACAAAATCTCATTTTTGGGGTCTGCGGGCAAAGCAAAATAACATAGGAGTCCACAATGCCTTTTGAAGTAATCTCATATCCCCTGCGTGAAGAAGACCCGGTATGGCCGGGCAATCCGCCTCCCGTACAGGCCCGCCCGTTTACTTCGATTGCCGGTGGGGATGACGCCAACCAGACTCTCCTGAGCCTATTCTCGCATTCCGGCACGCACCTGGATGCGCCCAAACATTTCAATGACAACGGCCCTTCTGCTTATCAGCTGCCAATTGAATCGTTCATCTTTTATCATCCGGTCGTGTTGACCATTCCTCTTCCTGAAGGGGGATTCATAAACGTGGAGGATCTTAAACCGTTTGATGAGCAGCTTAAAAATGCAGACTTGCTGATGTTTAATACCACCTGGAGCCAATGGCGCTCCACAGACCCTCAGAAATATGCTTCTACCGGCCCGCTGCTGCATGCCGATGGCGCCCTTTACCTGATGGAAAACTTCCCTAATATCCGCGGTATTGCGATTGACACCCTGTCTATTGGTGCGGCCAGTGACCTGAATGCCACCGCAGCGGTACACCGCATCCTGATGGGAGCGCATCACGGTGATGGGCGTTTTGTTATTGTATTTGAAGATGTAAAAATCAGTGAAAAACTGGCCTTTGCTTCTCGAATTTATGCATGGCCATTATTAATTGTCGGGTCAGATGGCAGTCCATGTACGATTGTCGCTGAATTCCCGTAAAGAGAGGAAAACATCATGGAAAAACGAAAATTAGGATTTACTGACTTGGATTTCACCACTATGGGCCTGGGCACCTGGGCTATCGGTGGCGGTGACTGGTTCTGGGGTTGGGGCCCGCAAGACGACCAGGAATCGATCAAAACGATCCAGAAAGCGATCGTTGAAGAAGGCATCAACTGGATTGACACTGCCGCTGCCTATGGCCTGGGACGCTCAGAGGAACTGGTTTCCAAAGCGCTCAAAGGAATCAATGAAAAGGTGAGTGTAGCCACCAAGTGTGGATTGGTCTGGAAAGATGATGGCACCGGCGATGTATATAACAACCTGAAAGCTGACAGCGTGCGCAAAGAGGTTGAGGACAGCCTGCGCCGCCTGGATGTTGAAACCATTGACCTGTACCAGATCCATTGGCCTACTCCAGACGAGGATATCGAAGAAGCCTGGGGCGTGATAGCCGATATGGTTAAGGAAGGCAAAATTCGCTACGCAGGCGTTTCCAACTTTAATGTTGAGCAGATGAAACGCGTGCAGGCAATCCACCCGATTGCCTCCCTCCAGCCGGAATACAGCATGTTGATGCGCGAGCCGGAAAAAGAGCTGCTGGATTATTGCGCGGAAAATGAGATCGGCGTGATCGCTTACAGCCCGCTGCGCTCCGGTATCCTGACAGGCAAGTTTAACCACGAACGGCTTGCAAAACTGGCCGAGGAAGATTGGCGCAGGCGCGATCCGGATTTCCAGGAGCCGCGTTTCTCGATCAATATGGGCTATATGACCAAACTGGAAGCAGTTGCCAAACGGTTTGACCGTCCTGTTGCACAATTGGCGATTGCCTGGCTGATCGCTCAGCCGATCACTTCGGCAATTGTAGGCGCCCGCAAACCTTCTCAGATTGCAGAGAGCGCCCCGGCTGCGGATT
>QKGK01000084.1 GCA_003250455.1 Chloroflexota bacterium
TGGCGTGGAGGTTGCCGTGTTGGTTGGCTCAGGAGAGGGAGTGGGATTTGGGATGGTTGGTGTTTGCGTAAAAGTCAGGGATGGTTGGATCTGTTGTGTCGGCACAGCAGGTGTGGGGGTTTGGCTGCAGCTGACCGTGAACAATAGCAGCCAAACCATGATAGGCAAGATGATACGCTTCATGGGGTCTCAAAGCGGGTAAATGTAAAATCTGCCGGGTTATACCCACTACCTGGTGCCAGGGGTTGGTAGCCGGTAAGTGAAAGCTGGTTATTGGGCATCGTGAGAATAATGGAAATGCCGTCCAGTTGGGTTTGCAAACATCCGGCAAGGCCGTAAATATCTGCGATAAGTTGGGCAGCAAATTCGTCCGTGGGTGCCTGGGGAAGGACAAGGTAAGCAGATAGCGTTGTGCCGCCTGCATCGCGGGTCAGCATAAAACTGGTATATTGTGCGGAAGTGGAAAAATGCCCGGTAAGCGAATGGGTTCTATCCGCCCACAAACAGGCTTGCCCTCCACCAGTGAGGGAATTCTCATCCGTGGGGGTTATCTGTCCACCGCCAATCTCACCGCTGAGATCATTTTCTTCATCTACGGCGATCTGAGCCACGTCTCCCGGCCGCAGGTTACCGGTGAACCATACCTGGTATTGGGGGTCGACCACCGTGACAAACACATTGTCAAATTCCAGGACACACTCGCCCTGCAAGGTCAATTGTTTGAGCGCAGAGATGGCAGATTCCGCTGCCCAGGTACTGATTTCATCGAGACTGGCTTGTGTCAGGGAGGGGTTCATGAACCACAAATTCAGCGTAAAATTGTCCAGGTAAGTTTGAGGAAAAAGAGCCACTTCCTCATAGGGAAGGGTTGCAGCCCAGGTAGAAAGATCATCTCCTGAAAATTGGCAAGCTTCATCAGGAGCGGAACTTATCGTAGGAGTTTGGACTGGTTCCTGGCTGGGGAGGGCTATCTGGGAAGGAAGTGGGGAGTTTCCTCCATTGTCAGGTGATGTACATCCAACCATAACCCATAAAAGGATTCCTATGTAGGCAAAAAGGTAAAATTTCTTCATTGCCGTGATTGTATCATGGCCGGAACCAATCCAATGTTAATTGAAAACAGCATGCCGGTATTCCAGCATGCTGTTTTAGGTTGTCGAGTTGGACGATTATTCTTCGTCTTCTTCGCGGCCAATCACTTCCGGTTCGGCATCGAAGTCGAGGTCTTCTTCGCCGGCTTCCTCTTCCTCTGCCAGTTCCTGAGCGGCGTGGGTGATGACGGCGAGCATTTCAGTCGGATCGCTGAGGATATCAACACCCTTGGGCAAGACCAGGTCTGCTACAGTGATGGTGTCACCGATATTTTCCAGCCCGGACACGTCCACAATCAGGGACTCGGGTAAGTCGGCGGGAAGGGCTTCCACTTCCACACTGGCAGCGCCGGTCATGACGATGGCACCAAATTCATCTTCGGCGGGGGACTTCCCTTCCACGAAGATATTGACCTGGGTGCGAACTTTCTCGGTCATCGAGATGGCCAGAAAATCGATGTGTTCGTATAACCCGGTGAGGATGCCGCGCTGGCGTTCACGCACCAGGGCGGTGATCTCTTCCCCGTCTACATCAATGGTGAGCACAGTGGCACGGCTGACTTCGCGAAGGAGCTTGGTGGTATCACGCAGATCCAGAACGATTGGCAGGGGTTCATGTCCTTTACCATAGATGATTGCGGGGAGTTTGCCCTCACGACGGAGGACCTTGACCTTTTTGCCAATCACTTCGCGGCGGTTGGCAGTGAGCTTGATTCTATCCATGTCTTCCTTCCCTCAGGACGCCTCTCACCAGGCTAACCCTGGTTACCTTCGTCCCTCAGATAAATTTTCGAACGATGTTCGATTGGTTTCCTTTGGGCTGAACCCAAAGCGGGCGTTATTGTAGTCATTTTCGGGAGATAAGTCAATAGTACGGGACTAAATGGGAAATGGAAAACGGTTTCTTTGGGCAAGATATGTTAAAATTGTGGGGTTAGATCAACATATAAGGAAGAGATATGGCAAAGAATGTAATTCGGTCTGTTAAAGGCACCAGAGACTATTATCCGGAAGAAATGGGAGTCCGCACCTGGTTGTATCAAAAAATGCGCAAGGTAAGCGAATCTTTCGGGTACAGCGAGTATGAAGGCCCATTACTGGAACGTTTTGACCTGTATGTGGCAAAATCCAGTGAAGAGATCGTTGAGAAGCAGTCCTTTGTATTTGAAGACCGCGGCGGCGACCGCCTAACCCTGCGCCCGGAACTGACCCCCACTTTGGCGCGCATGGTGGCTTCGCGGCAGAATCAGCTGACCTTTCCGCTGCGCTGGTGGTCGTTTGGCCCGTTTTGGCGTTACGAACGCCCGCAAAAAGGCCGCACACGCGAGTTCTTCCAGTGGAATATCGATATGGTCGGCGACGACTCCCCGGAAGCGGATGCAGAACTGGTGGCAATAGCGGCCACCTTCCTGCGCGAGGTTGGTTTGAAACCGGATGAAGTGCAGGTGATGGTCAATAACCGCCGCCTGATGGATGCCCAGCTGGGAAAAATGGGGATCGCTCCTGAAGCACGCCCGGACGTGTTCAACCTGATCGACCGCCGGGACAAGTTGAGCCAGGAAAGCTGGACCGCTTATGCAGGTGAGCTGGGCCTATCTCCCGAACAGATCGAGGGGATTGTTGCCCTAATCCAGAACAAGGACCTGTGGCAGGAATCTCCAGAGTTGGTGCGCCTGTTCCAGACGCTGTCGTCATACGGCATTGAGGAGTATGTCCAATTTGCACCGCACATCATCCGCGGGCTGGTGTACTACACCGGCACCGTGTTTGAGGCCTGGGATACCTCCGGGGAACACCGCGCCATTTTTGGCGGCGGGCGGTATGATAACCTGGTGGCGGATGTAGGCGGTGACCCGGTGGGGGGAGTTGGTTTTGCTGTGGGAGACCTGGTGCTCACGTTGGTGCTGCAGGATTTGAACCGCCTGCCGGATTTTTCGGATTCGACTGCCCCGGTCTATTTCACCCTGTTTGATGAAGCGCTGCTGCAAACTTCGCTGGAACTGGCGAACCAACTGCGGGAGGCGGGCATTCGGGTGTCCAGCCAGCTCCAGGCAGACAAGTTGGGGAAGCAGTTCAAGTATGCTGACCGGATTGGGGCAAAAGTTGCCCTGGTATTGGGCCCGGACGAAGCCACCAACCAGCAGATCAGTTATAAGAATTTGAAGACTGGCGATCAGGTGACCATCGCTCAGCAAGAGATGGTTGAGAACCTGCGCCAAGTGCTTGAAGCCACAAAACCTTCATGATAGAATAACTTTCGCTTGGTGGATGTAGCTCAATCGGCAGAGCGCCGCACTGTGGAT
>QKGK01000102.1 GCA_003250455.1 Chloroflexota bacterium
CATCCAACGTGCGCACCACTATCGGCCGGTCCTGTTTCCCGTCTCCTGCCAGCCCTTCAGCAATCTCTACCAGAGAGCGCACCTGATCTTCTTCAGTTGGCGGCGTCTCGCGCGTCAGGTAAAGGAACTCTGTCCGCAGCAGACCAACCCCTTCTGCCCCATTTTTCAGGGCGGCCCGGGCATCTGCCGCATTCCCCACATTCGCCACCACTTCCACCCGTGTGCCGTCGCGGGTAACGCAAAGCGCCTGGCTGGTCTCCATCAATTTGGCGCGCTGCGCCAGCCAGCCTTCCCGCTTTTCCCGAATTTCCTGCCGGACCTTTTCCGCCGGGTTCACCCACACGTCCCCGGTGAACCCATCCAGGGCAAACAGGGTACCATCCTTCATGTTGGCATAGGCCACATTGGCCCCCGAAATTGCCGGGATACCCAATGCCCGCGAAAGGATCGCACTGTGCGAGGTTGGCCCTCCCCCCACTGTCATGATCCCCATCACCTGGCTCATATCCAATTGGGCAGTTTCCGTTGGTGTCAGCTCTTCCGCAAACAGGATCACCGGCTCCTTAAAAGAAATCGCTTTCGCTTCAACCGTGCCCGCAAGGGAAAACAGCACCTGGTTGCCCACATCCAGCACATCTGCGGCCCTTTGCTGCAGGTATGCATCACCCAGTGCCTGGTAACTCTCGGCAACTTTCCGGATGCCCGCATCCCAGGCGGCGGCTGCATTTTGATGCCCCTGCATAATCAATGAACGCACCTGCTCCAGCAGTTCGGGGTCCTGCAGGATCAGGATATGTGCATCAAAGATGGCGCTCTCTTCTTTGCCGATAGAGGCTGCCACCATCCTCCGGCGCTGCTCAATTTTCTTCCGGGTGGCAGCGAGCGCATCTTCCAACGATCTCCATTCCACTTTGGGGTCATCTGCCAATTCCTGCGGGATTGGAGGAAGCTGCGCCTGGTAGCGGAACAGCGGCCCGATCGCCACCCCGTCAGAGACCGGGACTGCCCGATCTGCACCTTCGGCTGGGGGAGCTGTCATCTCAACTTCGGCGGGCTGAGCAGGCGCTTCGGAGGCAATTCCTTCTCCAAAGGCATCCTCCACCATGGCGGTCAACGCCTTCAAGGCCTCCGTGGCCTCCGGGCCAGAGGCGGTGATCACGATCTCGTGATTCTCCACTGCACCCAGCGTTGCCAGGGCATTGAGGCTTTTGGCTGAAACCGGGCCTTTCCCGGTGGTCAGGTTCTTCACCTGGACCTGGGCGTCAAAGCTGCCAGCCTTCTGCACAAACTGCGCTGCGGGACGGGCGTGCAAGCCATGCAGGTTCTTGAGGGTAAGGGTCACTTCCTCGGCATTCGATGTATCCAGCGGGGTTTCGGTTTCTCCTACCGGCATGGGCGCTTCAACGCCGCCAATATGTTCAATCTTGGGGCCTAATGCCGCCTGGGCTTCCGCGCAAACGGTATCCAGGTCGCTGCCAAGGCCAGCCTGCACACCGGCGGCAATTGCCCCTTCCACCACAGGCGCAGCACAAAACCGGATTCTTTCCGCCATTTCGGGAGGAAGCAGTTCCAGCGCCATTTCGGCGCTCAGAATGGCGCTGCCCAGATCCATCAGGACCAATACACCATCCTCCGAATAAACGGACTGGATCGCTTCCATGATCTCGATCGCATCTGTGCCAAATTCTTCCCGCTCCGGCCCAATGCCCCCCGCAAAGGCTATCGGGATTTTGTTGGTAGATACCTGAGCCACTAAGTCCACCAGTGCTTTTGCCAGTGCATGGCTATGCGAAACTATTACCAAGCCTACCATTGCAGCGCTCACTCTTCCTTTGTTTCTTCCTATTAATACAAACTGGCAACCGCGCTCAACAGCCAAATGCCGTATCCAACGGCGCCAATCCCAACCAGCAGGAATAACACATCCAACACTTTCATCACACCCCGGGAAAGGTTCAAATCCAGGATCACACCGCGCAGCCCGATCAGGCCGTGGGCAATCACCGTGGTTAAAAACAGCCCTTCCAGGATCAAATATCCTGGCTGGGTGTACATTTGCAATATCTCTTCAAAAGTCAGCATGCCGCTTTCGGCAGTCCCTGTCAGGTGGTTGATGAAGAAATGGGTCCCCAGGAAGAACACAATCAGCAGCCCGCTGAAGATCTTTAGCAGCCACAGCCAGACGCCTTCATTTGGTTTGGGTGTAGATTTAGACTCGATCATTTTTTCTTCCTTCCGTTTAGATGAACAGCCGGTAAGCGAACACAGCCGAACCGAGGATGCTGAGCACAAGCACAACGTAAAAGATCGCTTTTTGCTGTGCGGCGGAATTCCCAAAAGTGGCCAACCCAATCCGGATGCCGTTCAGCCCGTGGAAGATACCGGCCGCAATCACCAGAAATTCACCAATCTTGATGATCGGGTTTTCCGTAAAGGCCAGAAAATCATGCCAGGCTTGCTCGCCCTGGGTCAACCTCCCCAATACCACCAGGTGCATCGATAGATATAACACCAGCGCCAGACCGGCAATCCGGTTCAGGATGAACGCCCACCCGCCGGCTTTGCGTGCCCGGAAATCAAACCACTTCCACCAATTGCTTGAAGTGCTCACTGTTGGTTTTTTCGTGTCTACACTCATTTTGCCTACTCCTTATCCGCTACTAGCCCCGAAAAATGCCCCGGAATCGCTCGCCGATCACCTGCTTGCGCAGTTCCATGATCTTGCTTCCCGGATCCACATTCGACGGGCAGACCTCATTGCACTCAAACGCATGGTGACAACGCCAAACGCCACCAGCGCTGTCGACAAATGCCAGCAGATTCTTATTCCCTTTGACGCCATGCTGGTATGCACCGGCCAGCACAGCCGGTCCCAGGTAGTCGGATGTGGTGGTCGCAATCGGGCAGGCGCTGATGCACAGGCCGCATTCTATACAGTCCGAAAGCCGGAAGATTTCCTCATCCTCAACAGGGTCTTTAGAGGCTATGATGCGGTCCAGGTCTTCCGCTGGTTCCTTGCTCAATTCCACTACAGAATGATGCCCTACCTTGTCCATGCGGGTATACAGCGTCCCCATATCCACCGATAAGTCACTGATCACCGGGAAGTTGCGCAGAGGGTCTACCTTCAGGGTGCCGCCATCCGCAACCACGTCCCGCACGGGAGTAATGCAGGTCAACTTCTCGCCATCATTGACTCGCATCCCGCAGGCACCGCAGGTGGAGTGATGGCAGGCATGTGCATAACACAGGGTGCGGTCATGGAAGGCCCAGACACGTTCAACCAGATCCAGCACATATTCATCCGGGTGCACTTCCATCTCGAAAGTGTCGTAATGGGGAGCAACCCCTTCTTTTTGACGAAAA
>QKGK01000337.1 GCA_003250455.1 Chloroflexota bacterium
GTTGGAATATGCTCCCAACCGTTTTTAGTAGTTTATCCCAATTTTCCGATTCTTTTCTGAATGAAATTCTTGAGAGCTGAAGAATCAGGAGAATCAGGAATCAGTCAGCTCCCGGGCAGGGACCGCCTGAGGATATCCACACCCAGGATGATGTCACGAATTCGAATAATGTTTCCATTTGGGCATCGGCTGTGTCGTTGCCGGACTGAAAGGGCGAGAAGTTGAGCGTATAAAGCAGTCCGTTATGCACGATGTAAGCCTTGCGGATGGCATCTTGTCCGGGCATTCCGTCCAGTACCAGCGCCTCCTCGCCTCCCAGCATCACAATCGATCGCTCAGGAGATCCCCCAAACGCGTTGACTTCTTCGGTGGCAATATCCAGGGCGCTGCGGCCCTGCGCATCTACGGCATCGATCCAGACCAACCCGGGATCGTGATTCGAGGCGGATTGCGGACCAACTACCTCTACCTGGTCACCGTTAATTAGCTGGGTGAAATCCTGCGGGTATTCGAAGCAGTAGTCCAATGACTCGTATGCTATTCCCTGGACGGGCACGACAGCAGTTTCGGTTTCAGTAGGCGCCACCTGCGACCTCGCAGGGGTGGTCGATATGGCGAGATCGTTTTTCTGTGCAAGATTGCAGGATGCAAGAAGCACAATTACAAGCAGGGGAATTAATATTTTACGGATCATTCTGACCTCCATCAGAACAAAATGAGGTTTTGCTTATCGAGTGTTTGGGGGTTATGTTTAATGTGAAGATACTCCACCTATTAAAACGTTGGGGAATTTTAAAAAGTTTCCATATTCCGATAAAAATTTATTCACTTTTCATCATGTTTAAAACAAAAACGCCTTTATAAAATTCTATAAAGGCGCGACAATTGATTATGATTTTAACCACAGGTTTTCACAGATGATTGGGGAATAACAGCCGGTGGTTTGGGTTTTCCGGCTATCCCGATGGAAAAACACCCTGAATTGAGAAATACTATTAGGTTTTAGCTTATATCTGTGTTTATCCGTGTGCATCTGTGGTTGTTTGGTTTGAAATCACCGATTTTCACAGATGAACATGGATGGGGATAGATAAAAGGCACCTAGTAACCAGTGATCAGGCACCGAGGAACGTTTTCTCCTGATCGCTGTTCACCAGGTGCCTCGTTCCCCAACCAGCTAACTATCGAACTATTCAACCACCTCCCTACACCCCTTCCTGCGCCACCTGCCTGGTGCCGATCCAGAAGTGGAACGGCAGGATCGTCTCGCTGACCTTGACTTCCACATCGGGGAGTTCGACCTCGGCCTCGCCTTTGGTCTTGGGGTTGAGGTAGCATACCTCGGCGGTCAGGCCGTATTTGTTCTTATAGTATTGGGCGGCACGGTCAATCTTGCTTGCCAGCGCCGTTTTGGGGTCATTATCAAACCAGAGCATTCCAGAGATCATCGGGTCCTCCTTTTGAGGAGATAAAAGAATAAATTTCAGTTCAAATTCCATGAATAGTAAAGGGATCAGAGAAAAATTTTCCTCCGTCTAGATGGGGATATTCTCCGACTGCAGCATCCAGATGGTGAAGCTGCTGCCGTGGGTGCGCACCAGATACTGCTCGCCGGGCTCCAGGTCGGCCAGGTAGCTGCGCCCCAGACCCGAAAGGTAGCGGGCCAGGTTCGGCTGGCTGACCGGCCCCAGGATGCGCGAGCCGAACAGGTCTATCGTAGGGGTGATCGTGTGGGAGATGTAGGTACTTTCGATGGAAGCGAACACCATCACGCCCACCGCCGGGCCGTGTTCGATCAGCCAGTCCAGCTGCACGCGGGAAGGCGGCGTCAGCGCCTGCCACAGCAGGTCCAGCCCGTCGATGGCAAACAGATGCACCGGCGTGACCGCGCCAGAGCGCATGCGGGACTGCACCAGGTTGACCATTTCATCCAGCACCACGGCAATCTCCGGGCGGTAAGGCTCAAAACTGATCTTGAAATGCGGCTGGCGGTGGAACTGGAGCAGGTCGTCGGCATGCGGGGAGATAAGGTGCACGCTCAGGTCGGCAGGGCTGTTTGCCAGGCAGGCCGCCGAGAGGATGCTGTGCACCAGGGTGGTGTTGTCGAAGCCGTTGTCCCCGGCGATCAGGAAGGCCCCGCCGGATGCGTCTGTCAGGTCCAGCACCAGGGGCAGCCGGTCGGTGCACAGGCCCAGCAGCAGCGAATACGGCGGCAGGCCGCGCTGCTCGTCAAGCACGGTCTCCAGGCTGGGTAAGCGCTTGCCCCAGCCAACCCGGCGTTTGGGGAGTTCATACGGGAAATCTTCATAACCGCCTGGGCTGCCATCATACGAAACATGTACATCCATCATCTTGCACCTGCCTGTTGGAGGGGGAGAACACCTGTTAAAATGTTCTGCCAAACAAAGAACTTGTGTTCTATATTTTAGCACGTTTGTTCTATAAACACAAGTTTTTGAGTCCACCAAAAAAAGCAGGCGGATGTTCGTCCGCCTGCTCTGTAAGCTATTCAGTTGTAGGATGCGGGTTTACCAGCCGCCCCATCCTGCATGGTCGGGGCTGAGGTATTGAATTCCATCATATCCAGCACACGGATCGTTGGAGACTTCCATGATGGTGGCAAACTGGCCCCAGATCACCGGGCCGATCTCGGTGCCATCTGCGGCATACCAGACACCATTTACCAATACAGCATCTGAAGTCACAGCGATGATCTTGGTGAAGTAATCCCAGGTGCACACCTGTCCTTCTTCGCCCTCATATTCGCCAGACATGTGGTTGGTCAGCCAGGCGCCGGAGTCAATGTAGGAGGGATAGCCATAATGGCGGTCAAGTGCACCATCGCCGTCGCAGTCCTGATTGGAGAGCCAGGCATCATTCCACTTCATGGACAGGGAATCATTTACATATGGCTGGCACCAGGCTGCATCGCGGTAAGCATCGCAATAAAACCCGTTGAACATGTGGGCCTGATAGTTATAGCCCCAGTCATCATAACCCACGCCAATTACAGACCCGTCAGAGGCAAACAGCTCTCCAGACTGGATCGTGGTGCAGGAACCAGCGGAGGCAACAGAAGTGCTGATCAGCAAGGCAAACAACACAACAAACACAAAAAACAATTTCTTCGACATGATTTCGTTCACTCCTCATAAAAACAGATAGAATTCTTGGAATCAATTTGGTGAAACAATTACCGCCCGATAGCCATCACCTCCTATTAACACAAAAAACCGGCACACCACGGCCGGTTTCGCTACTCGCTCCCCAAAGATGCTCCCCTGCATTCAAATCAATCTATCCCCAGGAGAAAGCGACCAATTCAACATCAGTGGATCAACGCTTCCATATTTT
>QKGK01000100.1 GCA_003250455.1 Chloroflexota bacterium
TGCAGACGATATTGCCATTGAGGGGATGCCGCCAATGCCGACAAATACACCTGGCGGATAAATTTAATATAAAATATTGTGCATAAATTATTTTTTTAGCATAATATTTAGAAATAATGTTTTTTTCATACTGCCCGCTCCGCACATTTTTTACAATCTTTAAACACCCCTGGGTTTGACCCGCCTACTCAACTGGCTTACAATTGATGGCGTATAAGCCTTGATTGGTTTGCACCACTTTTTCCAGATATTTCAGTCAATGGAGTGAAAAAATATGACATCCGTGAAGAAAGAGATCATCATCCCTGCTGGCGGTGCAAAGCCGGTGGCGCCGTATTCCCCCGGTATTCGTTTGGGCCAGCTGGTGTTCACCTCCGGTCAGATTGGCCTGGACCCAGCCACCGGAAAACTTGTTGAGGGCGGCGTGGCAGCTCAGGCCCGCCAGACGCTGGAGAATTTGAAAGCGGTGCTGGTTGCAGCCGGGGCAGACCTGTCCACGGTGCTCAAGACCACCGTTTTCCTCAACGATATGGGAGACTACGGCGTGGTCAATGAGGTGTATGCCGAATTCTTTCCACAGGACCCGCCAGCCCGCTCCGCGGTGCAGGTGGCCGCCCTGCCGATTGGGGCTTTGGTGGAAATAGAGGCGATCGCCTACTCTGTCGAGGGATAAAAGCGGTATGGGCGGTGAACTGATCCTGCTGGTGGACGATGAACCCAGCATCATCCAGTTGGTGCAGATGTACCTGGAACAGGATGGCTATCAGGTCATCTCTGAGGGAGATGGGCGCTCTGCTTTGCAGCGGGTTGCCGACGAAAAGCCCTCTTTGGTGGTGCTTGATGTGATGCTCCCTGAGATGGATGGATTTGAGGTTTGCCGCCGCTTGCGCGGGGAAGATAACCCTGTATTGATCCTCATGTTGACCGCCCGGGATGAAGATATTGACAAGATCGTTGGCCTTGAATTGGGCGCGGATGATTATCTCACCAAGCCGTTTAACCCGCGTGAACTGGTTGCCCGCGTGCGGGCGATGCTGCGCCGGGCAGCCCGGCTTAAGGAGGATGTAGTTGATGAGAATAAGGTCATCCAGCTCAAAGACCTGCGCATCGACCCAGCCCGGCGTGAGGTATTTGTCAGTGGAGAAGAGGTGGAACTGCGCACCCAGGAGTTTGACCTGCTGATGACCTTCGCCACCCATAAGAGTATGGTGCTTTCCAGAGAACAGCTCCTCAATTTAGCCTGGGGGTATGAATATTTTGGCCAGACCCGCACGGTGGATGTGCATGTGGCGCATTTGCGCAAGCGGATTGCCAACAGCGCCGTCAGCATTGAAACCGTCACCGGGATCGGCTATAAGTTGGTGGTCTGATGTTCTCTTCGCTGCGAGCCAGACTTTTTTCCGGGTTTGCGTTGGTGATTGCGGTCGTGTTGGTGATCTCAGCGATCAGCCTGCTGCTTTTTGTGGCACGCAGTAACCTGGCAAGCCGTTTGGACCTGCGCAATACCGCAGGCAAACTGTTTGACAGGGAAGAGTTCAGACGGGCGAATTACGATAACCTGGACGACCTGGTTGCCCAAATAGATGAGAATATTGGTTTCCGCACGCTGGTGATCGGCCCATTGGGAGGTGTGGTGGCCGATTCCCGCGGAGACGAAGAAGCCGGCTTTTCCGCCTTTCACAAGATTCCCTCGGACCCCTTTCAGGAAACGCTCACCATTACCGACCTGGGTGGCAGGGTCTGGTTTTATACCGGGTATCAGCTGCCGCTGGGCTTTTCGCTGGTCATTATGGAGCGCAGGCAGCCGCTGCGTGATCTGGTCGGCTCTCCCATCAGCGGGGAACTGCTCAAAGCGTTGGCCCAGTCGGGGGCGGTTGCCATGGTGGTTGCGCTGTTCCTCGCCTTTTTGATCAGCCGGTCAGTAGCATCGCCGCTAAAACAAATATCTGAGGCGTCCATCCAGTTGGCGAAAGGCGAGAAAATCTACGTGGAACCCCAGGGGCCAATGGAAGTGCGCCGGTTGGGAGAAGTGTTTAACGAAATGTCTGCCCAGGTGCATGCCAGCCAGCAGTCCCAGCGAGATTTTGTCGCCAATGTTTCGCATGAGCTGAAAACGCCGCTGACTTCGGTGCAAGGGTTTGCCCAGGCTATTTTGGATGGAACCGCCGGGACGCCGGAAGCCCAGCATAAAGCCGCCCAGGTGATCTTTGATGAATCCGGGCGTATGTACCGCATGGTGCTGGACTTGCTGGACCTAGCCAGGCTGGATGCAGGGACGGCGGAACTGGTGATGGATGTTGTCTCGCTGGATTTGCTGCTGGATGCCGTGGTGGAGCGTTTTGCACCCCAATCGTCTCAGGCACAGGTGGAGATTAAAAACCAAAGCGGGAGCCTGCCGCTGATTAATGGGGACGGTGACCGGCTGGCACAGGTGTTCAACAATCTGATCGAGAATGCCATCAAACATACGCCGGCAGGGGGAAAAGTGACCATCACGTCGGAAGTGAGCAAGGGTTTGGTCGTGGTCAACGTGCAGGACAGCGGGCCGGGGATCCCGCCGGAGGAAGCCGCCCGCATCTTTGAACGCTTTTACCAGCTGGATAAAGCCCGCAAAGGCGGCCCGTCCCACAGTGTTGGCCTGGGACTGACGATTGCCAGCCAGATCGTTCAGGCGCATAGCGGCGAGATTTTGGTGCGCAGTGAGGTTGGCAAAGGGAGCATCTTTACCGTGCGTTTGCCGGTCAACCGCCCGAATGACGAATCCGCGCTTTCGAAGCGCGTGCAGGGTTAGGCAATCTTTCCATAAACCATCATGTTGTCTTTGCACCTATGCGTTAGGCCACAGGTGACAGATGATTGAACCCCCGTTATAATAATTGCAATGAACACAAGCATCCATGTATCGGTCATAGTTCCCTGCTATAACGAAGAAAAGACCATCAGGCTCCTGCTGGAAGCCCTGTCCCGTCAGACATATCCAACGGAGAAAATGGAAGTGATTGTTGCGGATGGGATGTCGGAAGACCGTACCCGCCAGAAGATCGCAGAATTCCAGGAAGAGCACCCAAAGTTGCTGCTGCGAGTGGTGGATAACCCCAAGCGGGTGATCCCGGCGGCTTTGAACCGCGCCATTGAAGCTGCCCAGGGTGAATATATCATCCGGCTGGACGCCCATTCTGTGCCGCATCCGGAATATGTGGCGCGCAGTGTTGCCAACCTGGAACGTCGGCTTGGCGATAATGTAGGCGGTGTGTGGATGATCATTCCCGGTGCAGACACCTGGATTGCCAAAGCGATTGCTGCCGCGGCAGCCCATCCCCTGGGCGTGGGAGATGCCAAATACCGCTTTGCCGATACGCCGGGAGAGGCTGATACGGTCCCGTTTGGGGCCTTCCGCAAAGCTTACCTGGAGCAGTTGGGTGGCTTTGATGAAGAATTGCATACCAATGAAGACTATGAATTGAATACCCGGATCCGGATGGCGGGTGGCAAATTGTGGTTAGACCCAAATATTCAGGTACAATACTTTGCCAGACCAAACCTGCGCCAGCTTGCCCGGCAGTATTTTCGATATGGCTACTGGAAAGTGCAGATGCTGCGCCGGTATCCGGGCAGTCTCCGTTGGCGGCAGGCTTTGCCGCCACTGTTCGTGTCAGGGTTGGCCGGGCTGGCCATTGCCTGGATCTGGCTGCCCTGGGCAGGGTGGCTGCTGCTGACCATGCTGATTATTTATGGCCTTGCGCTCATGTTGGGCGGTTTGGATGTCACGCTGCAGCAGGGCAAGGTGTATATGCTGTTTGCAATCCCGCTGGCGATCGCAACGATGCATTTTTCCTGGGGAAGTGCGTTCGTGTGGAGTTTGCTGAAAAATCTTTTCACCGGAAAAGAGAAGAGGAAACCGATTGAGCACGTCCAATAAGTCTGCGCCAACCGGCCAAACCAGTTGGCGTCTGCGTCCCGGGGAGCGCAGATTTATCATTGTTATAGGGGACTTTGCATTTGCCTGGGTGGCGTTTGGGCTTGGGGTGTATTCCTGGGCTTCCGCGTTGGTGATAGACCAGACGCTGATGGGATTCATCCGGGAACGGCTGCAAAGCTGGTTCTACCTGCTGCCGCTGGTTTGGATCGTGCTGCTGGTGGACAGTTACGATTCCCGCACCTCAACGGACCTGCGAAAAACATTCCGCTCTGTTGCAGTATCGGCATTAATTGGTGGGTTTATTTATCTGGTGATCTATTTCGCTTCCGAGGCGCTGCTCCCGCGCCGTGGTGTGGCTGTTTTTCTGTTGGCGGCAACGATTTTGACCATTATTTGGCGATATGTGTATATTAAAATCTTTTCCGCCCAGCGGTTCATGCACAGCGTGATGATTGTGGGGGCAGGGGAGACCGGCAGGGCAATGGTCAATGTGATCAACAGCATCCAGCCTCCATTCTTGCTGGTGGGGTTGATCGATGACGACCCGGAAAAACAGGGTCAGGTGATAGGCGGATACCATATTCTGGGCAGCAGCGACCAGCTTCAGGTACTGGCGGATGCTAACCGGGTAGCCGAACTGATCGTTGCAATCTCCGGTAAGATGCAGCCAGACACTTTCCAGCAGCTGATCGAAGTCCAGGAGAAAGGGATTCTGATCACCCGTATGCCGGTGGCCTATGAAGAACTGATGGAGCGGGTCCCGGTTCAGTATCTGGAAGCAGACTGGATCCTGGGCTCATTTGTGGATGAATCCCGGGTGAGTACTTTTTATTCCGTGACGAAACGCCTGTTGGATATGCTGGGCGGCCTGATCGGGGTAGTAGGGCTGGTGGTGATCGCCCCGTTGATCTCGCTTGCTATTCTGATCGAATCGGGGCGGCCGATCGTGTTTCAGCAAACCCGGGCCGGCAAGGGCGGGGACCCATTTAAAATATTAAAATTCCGTACCATGTGGGTGACCAATGCGGACGGCGGCCTGGGAGATATGACCCAGGAAGACGACCAGCGGGTTACCGCGGTGGGGAAGGTGCTGCGTAAAACGCATCTGGACGAGACCCTCCAGTTTATCAATGTGCTGCGCGGTGATATGAGCCTGGTGGGGCCGCGCCCCGAGCTGCCGCGTTTGGTAGACCACTTCCAGGAGCGTATCCCCTTCTACCGGGCCAGGCTGCTGGTCAAACCAGGGATCACCGGGTGGGCGCAGAACCATATCAACTACGCTGCCAGTATTGAGGAAACCACGGTCAAACTGGAATATGACCTGTACTATATTAAACACCGCACGTTATGGATGGATATCGGCATTATCCTGCGGACATTTGCGGCCGTGTTCGGATTCCGGGGGAGATAGCAGCGGTTCCTGATGATGAGTGACCAGAATATTTTCCGTAACCGGTATATTTTTGTGGTGGATCTGATCCTGATCCCCTTTTCCGTGCTGCTGAGCTTTATGCTGCGACTGGAAGCCCGCCAAACCTTTGAAGATTACGGCTTCACGCTGCTGGTGATGATCGGGATATCCCTGCTGGTCAAGCCGGTGGTGTACCGTCGCTTTGGGCTGTACAGGCGCTTTTGGGTGTATGCCAGCGTGCGCGAACTGTTCACGATCATCCAGGCGGTGACAACAGCCTCCCTGATCGTGGGGAGCTTGATGTTTTTGCTGTATTACCTGGGGGCGTTTGTCTTCTTTGCCCGTTCTACACCGGCGATCGACTGGCTCGTGTCGCTGGCCCTGGTCGGCGGGGTGCGCTTTTTGCCGCGCTTTTTATCCGAGGAGCTCTTTACCCGGCGGAAAACTGCCGCCGAGGGGCAGGTGATTGTGGTAGGTGCCGGTGACGCAGGCGCACTGGTTGTGCGGGAACTGCACAAGAATCCACAGCTCAAGACCAGCCCGGCAGCTTTTCTGGACGACGACCCGCAAAAACAGGGGATGCACATCCACGGCGTGCCGGTGATCGGAACGTTGGACGATCTGGCCGAAAAAATTGATGAACTGCCCATCAGCGAGGTGATCATTGCCATCCCCAGCGCCCCCGGACGGGTGGTGCGCCAGGTGGCGGATGTCTGCCGAAAAAAGCGCGTACCGTTCCGCACCATGCCGGGCATCTATGAGCTGATCGGGGGGACGGTCAGCGTGAACCGGTTGCGCGAGGTGGATATTACCGACCTGCTGCGCCGGGAGCCAACCAACATCGACCTCCACCGGGTCAGCGCTTTGCTGAAAGACCGCCGGGTGATGGTGACCGGCGCGGGCGGCTCGATCGCCAGCGAGCTGTGCCGCCAGATCGCGCGCTGGTCGCCGAGCATGATCGTGCTGGCCGGGCACGGCGAGAACAGCATTTACGAGATCATGGTCGAACTGGAAGGGAGCTTCCCCGACCTGGAAAAGTACCCGGTGATCGTGGATGTGCGCGACCGGGAGCGGCTGGAGCAGGTCGTTGAACACTATCAGCCCCAGGTGGTTTTCCATGCCGCCGCCCATAAACACGTCTCGCTGATGGAGCGCAACGTGGAAGAAGCGGTGACCAATAATATTCTGGGGACGCGCAATGTAGTCGAGCTGGCCGCACTGCATGGCGTGGAGCGGCTGGTGATGATCTCTACGGATAAAGCGGTGTATCCCACCAGCGTGATGGGCGCTACCAAGCGGATTGCTGAGATGGTCGTGCTGGACACCGCCCGCAAGCACCAGCTGCCCTATTCCGTGGTGCGCTTTGGCAATGTGCTCGGCAGCCGCGGCAGCGTGGTGCCTTTGTTCAAGCGGCAGATCGCGGCAGGCGGCCCTGTGACGGTGCGCGATAAAAATGTGGAGCGCTTCTTTATGACCATCCCGGAAGCGGTGCACCTGGTGCTGCAAGCCTTTACCATGGGCGAAGGCGGCGAGGTGTTCCTGCTGAATATGGGCGAGCCGGTCAGGATCCTGGATCTGGCAAAAGACCTTATCCGCCTTTCCGGGCTGGAACCGGGACAGGATATTGAGATCGTTTATACCGGCCTGCGCCCCGGGGAAAAAATAAGCGAAGTGCTGTGGGATGAGGGTGTGGAGCAGCTTCCAACCGCCCATCCGGAGATCACCAAATTGGGCGATACGGAAACGCTGCAGGGAGAACGCCTGGATGAAGTGGTATCCCATCTGGCGGCATACGCTGCCTCCGGGGAGGTCGAATCCCTGGTGAGCCTGCTGGATGAGGTCATCCCCGGCGCAAAGATCCGCGAGACCCCACCGCCGGACATCACCGCGGTCATTTAAACCACGAAATTTTCAGAGATTATGTCAATTGTTCAATTAGAACATTGGAATCAATTTCTCCAACGGTATCCCGAAGCGCATTTGCTCCAACAGGGGCAATGGGGCCAGTTGAAGGCTGCTTTTGGCTGGGTGCCGGTAGCCGTAGTCAGCGGCGATACTGGCGCGCAGGTGCTCTTCCGCTCTTTGCCGGGCGGGTTCACCATGGGGTATCTTCCCAAAGGGCCGGTCGGGCCGGACTGGGATGCCCTCTGGCCTGAGATTGACCAGCTGTGCCGCTCGAAGCGGGCGGTATTCCTCAAGGTGGAGCCGGATGCCTGGGAGGGCGAATTTGACCGCTCAACCGAGCTCAAAAAGGCAGGATTCCAGCCCAGCCCGCATTCGCTGCAGCCCCCGCGCACCGTGGCGCTGGATATTGCCGGGGAGGAAGAGGATATCCTGGCGGCGATGAAGCAGAAAACGCGCTATAACATCCGCCTTTCCGAGCGCAAAGAGGTGGATGTGCGTCCCTCCGACGACCTGGATGCCTTTGCCCAACTGATGGTGGTGACCGGGGAGCGGGATGAATTTGGCGTGCATACCGGGGACTATTACCGCCGGGCTTACGAGCTGTTTCACCCTTCGGGGATGGCCGAGCTGCTGATCGCCAGCTACCAGGGCAAGCCGCTGTCCGGGCTGATGGTCTTTGCGCGTGGCAGCCGGGCCTGGTATCTGTATGGGGCTTCCAACAACCATGAGCGCAACCGCATGCCGACCTACTGCATCCAGTGGGAGGCGATCCGCTGGGCTAAAGCCAAAGGCTGCACCAGTTACGACCTGTGGGGCGTGCCGGATTATACTGAGGAGACCCTGGAAGCGCAATTTTCGGAACGTTCCGAAGGATTGTGGGGCGTGTACCGCTTTAAGCGCGGCTTTGGCGGCCAGGTGCTGCGGGCGGAAGGCGCATGGGATAAAGTGTATATGCGTTTGCCCTATATGGGCTACCGCTGGCTGCAAAAACTGCGGGGGCTGGAATGAGCATTCAGAACCATTTCTGCCTGATGTGCGGCACCCGCATGGTACCAGAGAAGTTGGAAGGACGCCTGCGGGAGCAGTGCCCGGCGTGCGGCTGGATATATTACCAGCAGGTGAAGCTGAGCGCGGCGGTGCTGATCGAAGAAGATGGCCGCATTCTGCTCTTCCAGCGGGCGCACGAGCCGTGGAAAGGCACCTGGAACCTGCCCGCCGGGTATGTGGAGGTGGACGAGACCCCGGCACAGGCGGCGGTGCGCGAAGTGCGGGAGGAAACCGGCCTGGAAGTCTCCATCACCCGGCTGTTGGGCAATTATTTCTTTGACGATGACCCGCGCGGGAACGGCCTGCTGGTGCTTTTTTCCGGGCAGCCGGTAGGCGGGGAATTGCGGCAATCTGCAGAAACATTGGCGTTTAATACCTTTCCCCCGGGCGCCCTCCCCGAGCCGCTGTGCGGGGCAGCCCACGACCGCATCATCCGGGAATGGGCGGAAGGAGCGTTTGCCTGATGATGGACCGCGCACAGTGGAATGCGATCATTGCCGGGATGCCCCAACCGCATCTGCTCCAGACCTGGGAGTGGGGTGAGGTCAAATCGCAGGTTGGCTGGCAGGCGCATCACCGCGTCTGGCGGGATGGCGACCAGATTGTAGCCGCAGCCCTGGTGCTGGAACGCACCATCAACCTGGGGGGGATGGCCGCCCGTCTGCGCATGCACTACACGCCCAAAGGACCGCTGCTGGCGGATTGGGAAGATGCGGCGCTGCGCAAACGCGTACTGGGCGACCTGGAATCGTTTGCGCGCCAGCGCGGCGCGTTCCTGCTCAAGATCGACCCGGAAGTGCCGGTCGGCACCGGTATACCTGGTGCCGAGGATGCCCAGGAAGGGCTGGCAGGCCAGACCCTGATCGGGGAACTGCAGCATTCCGGCTGGCGTTTTTCGGATGAACAGGTGCAGTTCCGCAATACGGTGATGATCGACCTAGCTCCGGATGAAGATGCCTTGCTGGCGGCGATGAAGTCCAAAACGCGCTACAATGTGCGGCTTGCCGGACGCCGCGGGGTGAGCGTGCGCCAGGGCGGCGAGGAAGACCTGGAGATGCTGTATTCCCTGTATGCCGAAACGGCCATCCGGGACGAGTTTGCCATCCGGGGCAAGGAATATTACCTGGCATTATGGCGCACTTTTCTGTCCGCCGGGATGCTGGTGCCGCTGATTGCCGAGGTGGAGGGGCAGGCGGTGGCTGGTCTTATGCTGTTTATATTTGGGGATTCCTCCTGGTACATCCACGGGATGTCCAGCGAGGCGCACCGCAACCTGATGCCGACCTATTTGCTGCAGTGGGAGGCGATGCGGGTTGCCAAAGCAAAGGGCTGCCGCTGGTATGACCTGTGGGGCGCGCCGAATGAATTTGATGAAAATGATTCAATGTGGGGGGTGTATCGGTTCAAGGAGGGGCTGGGCGGCAAGGTAATCCGCACCGTGGGGGCCTGGGACCTGCCGCTGCGTCCGCTGGTCTTCCAGCTGTATGCACAGGTGTGGCCGCGGGTGATGGACGTTTTGCGCAGCGTTGGCCGGGCGCGCACCCGGAATACGCTGGAAGGAGCCGAATAATGAAAGAACTGGCACGGGTGACGATTGCTCATTTACCCACCCCGGTGGAGGAGCTTCCCCGGCTGACAAAAGCGCTTGGAGGGCCAAAACTGCTCGTCAAGCGGGACGACCAGACCGGCCTGGCTTTTGGCGGCAACAAGACCCGCAAGCTGGAGTATCTGGTGGCAGAGGCCCAGTCACATGGGGCAAAGACACTGATCACCGCCGGGGCGATCCAGTCCAACCACTGCCGCCAGACGGTGGCTGCTGCCCGCCGGGCGGGAATGGACTGCATTCTGGTGCTCTCCGGAGAAGCGCCGGAGATGCCGGAAGCGAATACCTACCTGGATCTGCTGCTGGGGGCGGAACTGGTGTGGACCAGCCTGGAAGCACGCGGCAATACGCTCAACCAGACCTATCAGGAGGCCGAGGCTGCCGGGCGGTACCCGTTCCTGATCCCGTATGGCGGTTCCAGCCCGGTGGGGGCGGCGGCGTATGCCTACGCCGTACGGGAGCTGATGGCGCAGGGAGTGGATGCGGACTGGATCGTGTTTGCCACTTCCTCTGGCGGAACGCAGGCGGGCATGGTGGCCGGAAAGGAACTGTTTGGGTTCAGGGGGCAGGTGTTGGGGATCAGCATTGACGAGGAAGCGGCAAAATTTCGGGGGATGGTTACAGAATTGGCAAAAGATGTTACAAAATTATTAGATAATGCAAAAGATATTACTATAGATGATGTGCTTGTCAACGATGATTACCTTGGCGGCGGCTATGCCGTGATGGGGGATGCAGAGTGCGAAGCCATCCAGCTGTTTGCCCGCCATGAGGGGCTGCTGGTGGATCCGGTGTACACCGGTCGGGCGGCTGCCGGGATGATCGACCTGATCCGCAAAGACTTTTTCAAAGCGGATGAGACCGTGCTCTTCTGGCATACGGGCGGGCAGCCTGCCTTGTTTGCTGAGAAATATTTGCGCAAGATCTTAGGATAATTAGTTCCTAAATGGCATTAAATCGAAACTCCCCGGTGAATTCCGGGGAGTTTCGTCTGTCTGGGTACAGCGCTGGCAATTGAGGGGATGGACTCAATTGCCGTTTACGAACGCTGTATGGAGGAAATCAGTCATTGTTATTTGAGTCTTCGTTATTGTTTTCGTTGTTGTTATTGCTGCTGTCGTTGTTGTAGTTATTATTGGAGTCATTGCTCGAGTCGTCGTTGGAATTGTCGTAGCTGTCATTGTTATTGGTGCTGTCATTGTTATTGTAGCTATCGTCGTCATTGTAGCTGTCGTTGCTATCCTCGCTGTCATCATCGTAGCTGTCGTCGCTGTTGTCTTCAAGGGAATAGCTTTTGATCGTGATGGTGCCATCTGCGTTGAGATAGTATTCAATCTCGTAAAACTCGCCGGCAGTGAACAGGGTGGTCAGGTCTTCGGTGGTATTCACCTGGAAGGTTTCCCCGTTGAAGGTCAGGGTGTTTTCGGTCACGTCTTCCAGCATTCCATAGAATTCGTACTCGTCTTCAGTGTAGCTATCATCGTCACTGGAGCTGTTCATGTCATCCTGGGAGAACGATACCAGGGAGATGGAGTTATCCTCGTTGACCGTATATTCCAGTTGGTAGGCCATGCCGGATTCAAAGTAGGCAGTCAGGTCTTCGGTGGTGTTCACGGTGAAGGTGGCCCCATTGACCGTAAGCGAATTTGCCGTGACGTCATCCACCAGGCCTCTCAGCTTCAGATTTGCCTTGGGGGAACTATCATTCATGGCAACCTGGTCTATACCAGTGTCACTGGACATAGCGGAAACTTTCCTGGAAGTACTGCTGGTATCGGCCAGTGTCGTGTTGCTGCTGGTTACACCGGTAAGCTCCTCGATAGAGACTGCGCCGGTTGCGTCACAGGCTGCCAGCGAGAGGGCCGTCAGTATAACGATGGTAAAAATTAAGATGCGAGTGTTGTGTTTCAATTTGTACTCCTATATTGTTAATAAAACTATGGCTAATTTGTAGGTCAGTCGTTTGATCAGTTATCGGAGTCTTCTGTTTTCTCTGGGGTTTTCTCAGGTTCAGGGGTTTTATCTTTCTCACCGTCATCTGACTTATCCTCGGAATCATGATCCGGTTCCGGGGTTTCCTCCGGGGAGTCTTCGTCTGAGGATTCGGTTTCATTGGGGGCTTTTTCATTGTCCCCGTCTTCAGGGGTTTCTGTAACGTTGTTCTCGTCCCCCGGCTCGTTTTCGTTGGGGTCATTAGGAGAGGTGGGTTCGATGATGATGGGTTGGTCTTCCAGATCCTCATGATTGTCCTTGCCGTTTGAGGAGTTTTCGTCTTCATCATCATTTTCATGGAGGGACTGGTACTGCGCCTGAATTTTACCGATGCGTTCTTGCTGTACATCGTCCAGTTCCTGCTCCCCGGAGAGCGCCTGGATTGCGCTGTATTGTTCATCAAAGTTTAGCAAGGTGGTTGCCAAAGTGGGGTCGGTAAGTTCACCGGAAAAGCCACCAATCTCATTGAGCCGTTCTTCTGCATATTCTATACGTAAGTCCAACTGTTCGTGGGGGTTGCTGGTGAAGGCCATGCGGCCGTCTTCCAGCCAGAGTTTGACTGGATAGAGAAATTGGCTGGGGCTGGACATCCGGGCGGCGTA
>QKGK01000250.1 GCA_003250455.1 Chloroflexota bacterium
GACATTAAACACATGGTCCAGAAAGGCATTTAATGTCCATCCATGGGTCACAACAACGACGGTTTGATCGAGGTGTTTTTCCAGTAACTCGGTAAGGAAATACCCTGTCCGGGTGCGCAGATCGTTATACGATTCCACGCCCGCTGGTACCATCGCCAATGGGGTAAACGGCTCGGTGTGGAATCTGGCAATTTTACTGATTGGCAGCAGGTCATCCTCAATCGGCGCGCCGGTGTTATAGCAATATCCCCCCTCCCGGATGCGGTGGTCAATCTGGGCAGCAATGCCATAAACCTTTTCCATTGGGGCTACGGTTTCCCGCGTCCGGTGCAGGGAACTGGCGTACAGTCCATCTACATGGGGAACTTTAGCCCGCATCCATTCGGCCAGCTTTTCGGCCTGGAAGCGTCCCAAATCTGTCAGATGAGCATTCATCTGCTGGCTCTCCACAATATTATCCCAGCGAACATTGGTTTCGCTCTGTCCATGCCGGACCAAAAATAGTCGCATTGTTTCTCCTAGCAGGTGCGGTTCCTGAAATCCTCAACCGCTGAATAATACCAAATTTTCCCCCAAATTGGAGGAAAATCAGAAAAACCGCGGCGAGAGACTCGCCGCGGTTGCAGGTTGTGTGTCTGATAATCTTGGAAACTTAGCGCTTGGTGTAGGTGGGCGCTTTGCGGGCACGTTTGAGGCCCGGTTTCTTGCGCTCTTTCACACGTGGGTCGCGGGTCAGGTGTCCGCCGTGGCGCATGGCCCGGTCAAGATCCGGGTTCATTTTTACCAGCGCGCGTGCCAGGCCCATCCGTACAGCGCCGACCTGACCGGTCGTGCCGCCGCCTTTGACCATCACGGTTACATCCACCGAGCCTTTAGACCCGGCATCGGTCAGTGGGGAAAGAACGATATCCATATCGCCAAAGCGGGGGAAGAAATCGTCCACTTTCTTGCCATTGACGGTGAACTCGCCGCTGCCGCTCATAATGCGGACACGCGCACTTGCTTCTTTCCGCCGGCCAACACCTTCGTAATATTGTTCTGCCATAAGTTACTACTCCTTACTCTAACGGTTTCGGGGTCTGTGCCTCGTGCGGATGATCCGGGCCTGAATAAACTTTCATGTTCTTCAGCAGGTTCCGGCCATATGTGTTCTTCGGCAGCATCCCTTTTACCGCCTGTCGGATCACCCGGTCTGGGTAGGTCGCCAACAGGTCGCGCAGGTTGGTTTCCTTGATCCCTCCGGGGTAACCGGAGTGACGGTAGTATTTTTTATCTTCTAATTTTTTGCCGGTCACAACCACTCGCTCGCAGTTGACCACAATCACATAATCGCCCATCTCTACCCCGGGGGTATAGTTGGGTTTATGCTTGCCCAATAGCACATGGGCAATCTTCGAGGCTAAACGCCCCAGGTTCTGTCCGTTGGCATCGACCACGAACCATTCCTGGGTGATTTCGCCACCTTTTGGGTAATAGGTTTTTTCCACAACAACCTCACTTTTATGTTGATAATTTCCAAATTCTAGGCAGCCCGCTTCTCCGCATATTGCACACTTTCGAGTACCAATCCCTGGGCCGGGGCTAGACCCTGGATCATCTCTGTCATCTGCCCTGAAAGCGCTGCTTTCAGCTCAGCGTATGTGCTTTTTTCCAGTCCAACCCCCACCAGAAGATGCACCATGCGGCGCACCATATGATAGAGGAAGGCATTTGCAGTCACCGTATAGACCAGCGCATCTTCATGTGCGGTCCATTCTGATTGGTGAACCAGCCGGACGGTGGTGCCGCCTTCCACAGGCGGAGTACCAAAAGCGGAAAAATCATGCTCTCCGATGAACGCTTCCGCACCTTCCTGCAGCTTTTCCAAAGCTGGCTTTGGCCACACCAGCCAGGCAAAACGCTCTCGCAGGGGGTCTCTCCCCGGTTGGTTGATGATCCTGTACCGGTATGTCCGGGAAAGCGCATCAAAGCGGGGATGGAAATCCGGTGCAGCCAACGATGCACGCTGCACCCCGATGTCATCCGGAAGGTTGGCATTCAGGGCGTTGCGCAGGTCGTCAGTGCTGTGCTGCCAATCCAGGTCAAATGCTGCAACCTGTCCATTGGCATGCACACCGGCATCAGTTCGGCCAGCCACCAGCACAGAACTCCCTTGCCATCCTATCTTGGAGAGGGCGCTTTCCAGCTCTCCCTGGACGGTGCGGGAATCTGCCTGGCGCTGCATTCCGAAAAATGCGGTGCCATCGTATCCTAGAATAATTTGGTAACGTTCCATTGCTTCCCGAAAGGTCGGGAACTTTTACAAAACAAACTACTCAACCAGCTCTAAAATCACCATTTCGGAGCGGTCGCCGTCGCGCATGCCCAGCTTGAGCATGCGGGTGTATCCACCGGCGCGCTCGGTATAGCGGGGAGCGATCTCATCAAACAATTTCCGCACGATCTCGTCGTCAGCCAGCCGGGATGCCGCCAGACGGCGGGCATGCACGATCTTGGCATCGTCATTAGTTGCCAGGGCCCGTTTTGCCAGGGAGATCAGTTTTTCTGCCTGGCTGCGGATTGCCACTGCTTTGGCTTTGGTTGTGCGAATACGTTCAAATTCAAAAAGTTGTTTAACCAACACGCGGCGCAGAGCGTTGCGCGCACCGACGTGCCGGCCTAATGTCTTTCCGACTACTTTGTGTCGCATGGTTAATCTTCCTCCGTAGAGTCTTCGGTCTCTCCCGCGGATTCTTGATCTTCACTCTCGGATTCCAGGTAACCTTTTTCCGACATTTTCTCTACCAGCTCATCCATACTCTTCTCACCGAAGTTACGGATCGACATGATGGCATCTTCACCTTTTTCCAGAAGCTCTAATACTTCCCCAACGGTGATGATCCCGGCGCGTTTGAGAGAATTGAAGACACGAACAGACAAGTCGAGATTCTCAATTGGTGTTTCGTAAATTTCACTGGTCAGCCGTCCATCGATATCTTCTTCCTCTTCCACAGGGGCCAGGGAGATTTCGGTCACTCCGGCAATGTGGCGCAGGTGTTCGATCAGGATACCGGCTGCTGTGCTCATTGAATCTTCCGGAGGAACGGTGCCGTCCGTCCAGATTTCCAGGATGAGCTTATCGTAATTGGTGCTTTGTCCAACGCGGGCCTGGCCTACTTCCCAGTTCACCTTTTTTATCGGAGTAAAAATGGCGTCAACAGGAAGCTCACCAATCGGCAGACGACCGCTGCGGTCATTTGCCGGGGAGTAGCCGCGTCCGCGCTCTACTGTCATTTCAACTTCCAGCTTGGTTGAGGAGCTGTCAGAGGTGAACAAATTCAGGTCC
>QKGK01000057.1 GCA_003250455.1 Chloroflexota bacterium
GTCCTGGTTCCTGTTGTGTCAGAAATACCAATTCCGACTCACAAAATCACAATTGACAAGACCATAAATGAATGCTAAACTATTTACAGCATACCCATTATATATGAACCGCCTAGAGATAGGCAAGTTTTTTTGGGCAAATTGCTTACACGTATAAGCAGAATCACATTAACAATAGGTGCCACTCACCGTTCCGCCACTTCAATTTCAGGTTGTGCTCCCAGAAAACCCAATGGAGGTACTAATGGAAAAGGTAATGAGTTCAGCAAAAAATTATTTACGGGTGTATCAGGATTGCTTCCAGATTCACCTAAACTTACTTCAAAACCCGTCATTGATCTCATCCCATATCAACAAAGTGGATATTTTAGTAAACGGACAACCCATTCCACTCGAAGCAATTTCCATCCAGGATTACAACCATATCTACCCCATCCAAGAGCTAACTTCCCCTGATTCCAAATTTAATGGTCATTCGAGCCCGCTGAGATTCCGCATCTCTCTGCCAGACTTGGTGAGACTGGGCTACCATTATGAAATTGAGGTGCAGATCTCTTTCCAAAAGACTGAGATGACATACACCAATGACCAGCCATACGAAAAATTGGTTTACGAAAATATATTGGTTGCCTGCTGACAAAATCACCGCTGAAAGAACACCGGTGTTTTTTTATCTAACCCAATAAGCGCCCGCCGGGGGAGCACAAAACATTTGCTCGCTGGCGAGCGCTTTCCGTCTTACAACGATAATCTACTTTTCAACCACCAACTCCTGTGGCGCTAATGGTACCCGCCGCTCTTGTGGCGGTGTCCGGCTGAGCATCCAGGCGGCCAGGAAAAGCACGATCGTCCCCATCCAATACGGCGACCCCATTAACACATGATCGTAAACCAGCCCGGCCCAGATTGGCCCGAAAATATTCATCAAGCTGCCAACTGCTGAGGTCACCCCAAGCAGGCGCCCCGACTCCCGGGTAGACACGCGTTCCACGCTTAACGTTGTCAGCGTGGGGAAGACCAAAGCATTCATGATACCACCCACCATATTGACCATCAGGGCGATCCAGAAGATCGGTGAAAAGAAAACGCCGGTAAAAATGATCCCCATCCCCAACAATCCGCTGATCGCCGCAGCTCTTTCGCCAAACGTTGGTACCAGACGGGGGATCAAAAACGTATTTGAAAGTGCAAGCACCGCCCCATTCAACACCATCATCAGGCTGACCTGCCAGGTTTCAGCGGTAAACTTTTCAAGGACAAACAATGCCGAAATACTGTTTACCCCGTTGAACGCAAAATAAAACAGGCCGTATACCACCAGCAACAAACCTACACCTGGCTTGCGGGCCATGTCTCCAATCGAAGCAAGCGGATTGTAATCGCGCAGGGAGATTGGCGAGGTATCGCGGGTTTCCTCAGAAAGGGATTCCGGGAGGAAAAAGAAGCCTAAGATCACATTCAGCAGGGTCACAATGCCCGCCACAATTGCTGGCGTTTCCAGGCTGATCTCGCCAAATGCGCCGCCCAATGCTGGCCCCAGGATCAGCCCTAAACTCCAGGCCGTTGCGATCATGGCAAAATTCTTGGAGCGCTCCTCGGGTTTGGAGATATCGGCGATGTAAGCAGTGGATGTAGAGATATTTCCGCTGGTGATCCCGCCAATCAGCCGGCCAAGGAACAGCACCCACAGCGCGCCGCCCAGACCGAACACAAAATACCCGACTGCTTGTCCCAGCAAACTCAACAGCAGTACCGGGCGTCTGCCAATTTTATCCCCAATTTTTCCCAGCAAAGGCGCTGCGACAAATTGCCCGCTGGCGTAGATCACCATGATCATCGTCACCATCAGGGCAGAATCACTGTAGCGCATCACAATTTGCGGTGCCACCGGCGAAAGCAGCGTGATCCCAATGACATCCATCAAGATCACCGAAAAGATCAACGCCAGCGAGCGTTTATTGGAGCTGTTCTGGTCCGCAGGCTGTCGTGTGTTTAATTTGCGCGGTTGTATATTTTTCATAATCGATCACTCTAATTTGGTACCACTTTCAACAATAGGATACCCCTGAGATCTGAGAGGTCCCAGGGGGAGATTTTTCTGACACGGTATTTTAACCTGTTTAGCAACATCCAGGATTTTACCGCCGAGCTGGTAGAACGGCAATAAAAAGGTTCGTTTTCAAGCGGGACGCAGTCCAGCCCGACCCGCTTTCCGCTTACCCTATCGAAGGTTGATCGCCTTCCCAGCTCTGGAGGATTCATAGATCGCCATGATCATTTCCTGGGTCTTGAAAGCTTCCTCAACGTCCACATCCGGCCGGACGCCAGCAGCAAGGCTTTCGTAGTAATTCCGGATCTGTTTGATATGGGTTACGCCCCAATAAGGACGCGGAGCCTGCCAGGTAATCGGCACACCTTTTACGCCCCATTTATCCAGGGTTTCCATCGCCACCTGGGAAGATTCCTGCTTAAAGAATGCCTGGTATTCTTTCTCATCCAGGGTATCGTTGGGATTATTGAAAACTTTCACTTCGGTGCCGTTAAAGTAGGTGATATTTGCACGGTCGAATTCGATCATCGCGATACCGTTTTCGCAGTGGGTTTCGAGCAAAACGGGAGAATTGAACGAATAGTTATTAGTGGCATAAAATGCTGACTTGACACCGCTGCGATAGGTGATCAAACCCTCGGCAGTGTCTTCCGTTTCAATGGCAGGGTGATCGCGGTTGTCAATCCTGGCCTGGATAGAAACGATCTCGTCATTCATCAGCCAGCGCCCCAGGTCCATCACGTGGATCGCCTGGTCGATCATCAGAGAGCCGCCTTCTTTATCCCAGGTGCCGTGCCAGTCGCTGGCCTGGTAATAGGAATCCGGCTTATACCAGGATAACAGCACCCGCTGGCCAATGATCTTGCCCAGGCTGCCGTTATCAACAGCTTCCTTGACAGCCACAGATGCGGAGTTATAGCGGTTCTGGCTGATCACACCGATGGTGACATTGTTGCGCTTTTGGGCTTCAATCTCAGCTCTGGCTTGCTCAATGGAAATGGCCATCGGCTTTTCGGTGAGGACGTGCTTGCCCTTGTCGGCTGCTTCGATAACCATTGGTGCGTGCAGGTAATGTGGGGTAAGGATATGGACCACATCAATGTCTTCGCGGTCCAGCAGATCGTGCCAGTCTTCATACGCATCACAGTGAAACAAATTGGCAGCCATTTCCCTGGCTTCCGGCTTGATATCGCAGACTGCAACGATTTCAGTTTCCTCCAGTATATGAAGCGGGTAGGCGTGCATCATGAAAATTGCGCCGCATCCAAT
>QKGK01000140.1 GCA_003250455.1 Chloroflexota bacterium
AAAGAGGCCAGCCAGGCGCTGGTGGCGCATGAAGAGAACGGCCTGGAAAGTATCGACATGGTGCTGGATGAGATTGGTGCAAAAGACCCGATTACCGGGAAGCAGCTGGTGGCTGAAGACCTGGTGCTAGATTGGGCTTTGACCAACTACATCATGGACGGTTCGGTGATGGATGGCCGCTTCCAGTATGCTATTTATCCGGAGGCACCCCGCACTTACGAAACGGAAACCTTCTACGAGTGCGATCCCGGTGCGGAATCGCGCACTGTACACCAGTTTGGTGTGGATTACATTCGCATCACCTGCCCGGGCGAGCATACCCTGCATTTCAATGGGGTGCGCAATAACTCCTTGCTGCCGGAATCGGCCTATTCGGGCGATTTCAGTTTCTGGACGAACAAAGGCGACGAATCGGATATGAGCCTCACGCGGCAGTTTGACCTCACCGGAGTGAAGGGAGATGTTTCCCTGACCTACCAGACCTGGTACGATATTGAGACAGATTATGATTATGTTTACCTGCTGGCTTCCATAGATGGCGAGACCTGGGATTTTTTGAAAACGCCTTCCGGAACGGATGAAGACCCCAGCGGGAACAGCTATGGCTGGGGCTATAACGGCGTTTCCGGGGGCTGGATCGAAGAGCAGGTTGACCTGTCCGCTTACGCCGGGGAGAAGGTGTATCTGCGGTTCGAATATGTCACCGATGCGGCTGTGAACGGGGAAGGGCTGCTGCTGGATGATGTCTCCATCCCGGCGATTGGCTACCAGACTGATTTTGAAACAGACGATGGCGGTTGGGTGGCGGATGGCTTTGTGCGTGTGCCCAATATCCTCCCACAGACCTACCGCCTGGCGCTGATCCACCAGGGGAATGAGACCGAAGTGGAATATCTGGACCTGCCGGCATCCAACCAGCTGGATATCCCGATCTCGATCGGGAATGGCAGCGGCGTGGATGAAGTCACTTTGGTGATTTTGGGTACAACCCGTTTCACGAGGCAGATTGCTTCCTACCAGCTTGAATTCCTCCCGTAAAATAACGGTATTTTCAGAATCTAAAACGGGATGCGTTCGCATCCCGTTTTGATATTGAATAAAACAGCCGTTTGTTGAGTTGTTTAATTATCGCGGATGTCCAGGTTGTTGTCGAACCCAAACCAGGGAACTTCAACGGTTTCCCCGGCTAGGATGGCCGTTTTCTGCTGGATCGGTGTAGTGGGTTTGTAACCTTCGCAGATGGTTTTTACTCTGGGGGTCACGCAGTATTCTCCCGGATTCAGATCCACGAAGCTAAATACGCCTTCGGCATCGGTGGTTGTGGTCTCGTGGATCACGCCGCCGCAAGCTCCTTCGTAAAGCAGGATCTCAATTCCTTCGAGATAAAAATCGCAGTCGCAGACATCGCATTCGGCGTCGGCATTTTCATCCAGATAGACGCGCCCTGTGATGTTGCCGGGAGTGAGGTCTTCCTCCTGCGCACATCCGGCTAACAGGACCAGGGAGAATCCGGCCAGCAGCAGAAGTATGATTATGGTCAAACGGGACTTGGATAGATTGATTCTGGATATCATTAGAAATTCCTCCTCGTGCTATTGATAAACTCATTTATTCCAATCCAATGAGCTGGTGTCCAATGGACTGGCGAACGCTTTTAACAAGACCTTGTTAAAAGAAAAGGCATTGGATTCCTATAAACAGGGACTTGTTTTGGCTGTTTTATAAAAATGTTTGATGGGCTAAACCATTTTATTTTTCCAGCTGGATGTCCGAGCCGGGCTGGCGCATAGTGGCTAGGCGGGATTCCAGTTCCAATTTACGTTCATTGGCAGCCTGGACCAATTCATCCTGAAGGGCCATGAAACGTTCACGGATCTGGCCGCGCAGTGTCTCGCCGGAGCTGGGAGTCAGCAGGAGTGCCAGGGTTGCGCCGACCAGTGCGCCCATTACGGTCCCGACGAAGAAACTGAGGAATTTTTTCATTTTTTACTCCTTAGAAGGTGATGTTATGCAGGTTGATTGTTAAAATTATTATAGAAGATATTTGTACCAAAAGAAAGGTCTTTCCTCTAGGTGGGATTGACTTTGACTAATATAACCCCATCAGTTTTTGTAATCGTTTGGGAGATAAGCTGCGAGTGAGGAGCCCAGCGCTGCTCGCCCCTCAGGTTGGAAGCTATTTCCCAAAGTGCTGTGCCATTAATCCTGATATGCGTCTTTCTTCAGCTCGGCAATGAAAGGCCAGGTGCGATGGCGTTCTGCGAAGTCCAGCCCATAGCCGACCACCCACACATCCGGAATATCAAAACCGAGGTAGTCGATGGGCGTATTGATGGCTTTATCGACCTTTCGGGTCAGGACACAGGTTTTGATCGAGGCGGGCTTGCGGGTTTTGAGGACGGTGTACAGGTAATCAATAGTGTGTCCGGAATCCACAATGTCCTCAATGATCAGCACGTGCTTCTGGTAGATATCTGCCCGCAGGTCGAGCAGGATGCGCACCGCTCCAGAGACGGCGGAATTGCCGTAGCTGGATAAGGCCATAAAATCGATATAGTGGGGGATTGTCAGGTGGCGGGCCAGGTCGGCAGTGAACATGAAACTACCTTTAAGGATGCCGATCAGCACGATGCTGCCTTTGCCGCGATAATCTTCCGAGATCTCTGCCGCCAGCTCGCGGACCCGGCTTTGGATCTGCTCTTCGGTTACCAGAATGCGTTCAAACTCATGGTATAAATTTTCCATAAACTATGCTCCTCTGTTCGTCATTCGAACCTATTATACCTGAGGTGCTGTATGGACAATGCCGGTATTTTGAGGCTTTGGTGTGTTTTCTCCCGGATTAATAATTTCTAAGGTGAGCATCATAGAAACTATGTTATCGCCCGTTGTTTTTTTGCTCTTTAATAATAGTACACCCAAATTTTTCTGAGTTTTGGACAATGGTAAGGAGTCCCCGATGGACGAAAATACGAGGAGGCAAAAAACGACCCGGCGAATGATCCAGGTGTTGGTGACCACTGTGTTACAGGCTGCAATACTGTTTGCGTTTGCCGGCCGCCTGGACTGGGTCTGGGGATGGGGGTATGTTGGCGTTTATCTGGGGGGCATCCTGGCGAATGCGCTGATCCTGACACGCATCAACCCCAATGTGATTGCTGAACGGGCGGATACCGCCGGGGTGAGAAGTTGGGATACGCTGGTGGGCGGTGTGTTTGCCCTGGCGTATTTCATTGGTTTGCCGGTGATCGCCGGACTGGATGTGCGCAGCAGTTGGACGGTTGATATGCTACTGGGATTACATTTGATCGGGGTC
>QKGK01000354.1 GCA_003250455.1 Chloroflexota bacterium
TCGGGATCGGGGTGTTCCTGATCGGCGTGGCGGTCTATTTCTACCCGGTATTCATCCCCGCCGGGATGGCCGCGGGCTTGCTGGTGGGCCTGCTCAGCATATTGGCGACCTCGTTCTCGTCCATCCTGGGGCGGGCGATCAACCGCCTGGGGCAGGCTCCCCCGCTGACGGTGACCGTGGTCAGTATGGGGATCGGCGGGATTTTGCTACTGGTACTTGGTCTCGTGGTGGAACCATCCCCGGTATTGGGCTGGAAGCAGTGGGGCATCATCCTGTGGCTGGCGCTGGTGAATACGGCGGTCGCCTTCACCCTGTGGAACCACACCCTGCGCACGCTTTCGGCGGCTGAATCGAGCATCATCAACAACACCATGCTGGTGCAGATCGCCGTGCTGGCCTGGATCTTCCTGGGGGAACGCCCCGGGCCGATGCAGTTCGTGGGCATGGCCTTTGCCCTGGCCGGGACGGTGATGGTGAATGTGAAGAGGGGACGGGTAGTCAAGTAGTCGGGTAGTCGTATGGTCGGGTGGTCAACAAGTGATTAGTCAACAAGTCAACCAGGCACCAAGGAATCAGGAATAAACGCATCCTGGTTACTAGGTGCCTGATCACTGGGTGCCTGATCACTAGGTGCCTGTTCACTGAGTGCCTAATTACTAGTTGCCTCGTCACTGGGTGCCAACTTACCCAAAAAAAAACGGCTGCCATCCCACAGGGGACAGCAGCCGCCTCTATTATTTTTATACTCTCACCTACCCGGCCGGCTGGGCCTCCAGCATCGGGGTGTCGCCGTTCTCCAGCGAAGAGATCGCCTTGATCTCGCGGTATGTCAGCGTCCAGGATGTGGACTTGAAGGTCTCCCGCAGCCCGGTGAGGAAAGCCAGCGGCACGCCCACCACGATGACCAACAGGAACACGCCCAGGATGATCGGCCACATCATGGCCGGGTCGCCGCTCTGGATGGCGTCTCCGCCCAGCAAAAAGGCAAACCCACCGCCAAACAGCAGCCCGATGGCCCCGGTCAGCAGTACAAAGGGGAACATCGCCAGCGGCCAGACAATATCGATCCCTTTCAGGATCAGCCACATCAGGCCGTATTCCTTCCAGGCACGCCGGAACATGCGGAACCCTTCCCGGAATGCCGGGCCGGTGGACATGTCCTCCAGCACGATCTTGCGGATGATCACCGGTTTGACCAGCGAAACCACCGCCAGCACCACCAGCGCCAGCAGGCTGAAAAGCATGATCAGCCCGATGCTGGCAACCAGCCCGACTACGCCTTGCACCGGCATCCCGGCAGCCACAGTCAGGATCGGCGAGAGGGCCATCACCATGAAGAGCACAAAGACCACGAACATTGGCAGGTAGATGATCAGGTCAATCAAAAAGATGCGCCATGCCTGCCGGGACCAGCCCAAACGCCAGCCCTGACGGGCTTTCAGCTTTTCGTCGGTTTCCTCAAAGATGTCCACCATCTTCACCAGGGCTACCTCTGCCACGTAGCGCAGGATCTTCCCGATGAAGTAAAGCACCAGCATGGCGATGGTAAAGCCGATCGCAAAGCGCAGCAGGTCGCGCTCCCACTGGATGGGGTTATCGGGCGAGAGCAAGCGGTTGAATTCGGTTTTGGCCTCCTGCCAGCCCTTGTTCATCTCGTCAAACACCTGCGGCCACAGCGGCTGGTTGGGATCCAGGTTCATTTCCCGCGAGGGATTGGACGGCTGGTTGTCATTGCCGCTAAACTGATAGTTGCTTTGGCTGCTGATGGAAGCTGTGGTGATCGCCAGGATGATGCCAAAGACCCATAAGGCGCGGTATTGCCACAAAATATGCCAGGCTCGTTTCAGCACTTGTGAATGTTTCATTGAAATTTCTCCTTCAGTTCAGCCCGATCCCGCCCGGTCAGGGCCGGATTTGGTTCGGCTGAATATTTTCTTTTGGTTCCTGGTGCAGCCACCACAGCACCAGCCAGAGCAGATACCCTCCGGCCAGCAGCAGCGGCAGCCCCAGCGTGATAAACAAGGTCAGGTCGAAAGGAATCCCCCAGCCAAAAGAGAGCAGCGAAAAACGGGACAGCGGGCTTGCCGGGATCTCCTGCGGGGTGGGCAGCAGCCAGGAAACCGCCTGCGGGTTGATCCCCAACCGTTCGATGAGGGAAAACAGTCCCGAGACCAGCGAAACCACCTGCACAAACCCGATCAAGACCAGCACAGCCACCGGGGCCAGGCCCCACGCCATCTCGTTCCAGTTGCGTCCGGGAGCCGCATTGGCGCGCCCCCGCCGGGACAAGCGCAGACCTACCTGGGCGGCAAACTGCTCCGGTGATGTGGAAAGCTGCGGGAGCGGGTCGCTTTGCAGCAAGGCAGAAAGCGAACCCAGTTCCGCCAGTTCTGCCTGGCATTCCGGGCAGGCCGCCAGGTGGGCTTCCACCTTTTCCAGCCTGCGTCCATGCAGCTCACCATCGTGGTAGGCATGCAGCCAGAGAGATACGTGCTTGTTTTCAGATTTTTCGCTCATGCTACCTCCATATGTCTGCGCAGCGTTTTCTTCAACGCACCGCGGGCATAAGCCAACCGGGACATGACCGTACCCACGGGGATTTGCAGACTGTCGGCGATTTCCTGATAGGAGAGCCCTTCGTATTCCCGCAGCACCAGCACAACCCGGCTGGCCTCCGGGAGGGTCACCACCGCCTGCCGGACAAGCTCGACTTGCTGCTGGCGGATGATGGTTTGCTCCACACTGCCGCCCGGCGCAGAAAGCGAAATATCTTCGATATCCACTTCCTCGCGCTTGCGGCGCAGTGCATCCAGTGCGGCGTTGGTCGCAATCCGGTACACCCAGCTGCGGAACGACCCCACCGGACGGTAGGTGTGCAGCTTATCCCACACCTTTATGAAGGTCTCCTGGGCTATATCTTCGGCCAGATGCAGATCGCCGCTCAGGCGGTAGACGACATTGATCGCGCCCTGATAGTGCATCAGGACCAGTTCACTGAAAGCGTCCCGGTTGCCTTGCTGTGCCTGTTCGATCAAGTCTAGTTCCGCCGTGATGGGCGGCGCCGAAGATATGCTCACCTTTTTTGTTTCCTTTCAACCATTCAACGAGCCTTGTTAACATTTTATTCGGTTTTGGGGGAATAGGTATTGCGAAGAAGGGAGTAGTCACCCGCACAGCCTTGTCTGCCTGGATTCCTGCATGTGCGGGATTTTTTTTGGAGTCATTGCGAGTGGAGCAGGGAACCGGGGTTCCCTGCGGAACGTGGCAATCCATTTTTCGCTTTC
>QKGK01000527.1 GCA_003250455.1 Chloroflexota bacterium
CAGGACGCGATGGGGGATGCAGAAAAAGTATATTTCCTCATCTTCCAGGTTGGGATCGATGATGCAGAGCGGATCGGGTATGAAGCGCATCCTCATCTTGCGTATTTTGAGGACGGGTACCGGTTAGAAGAAAAAGAGCTGTGGGATGAGCTGTGGTTATATGTTTTCGTTCGTGAGGAGTAGATGAAGAAAAACATGCCCCTCATTTTGGTGCTCCTTTTGGGGCTTGTTGTGCGGTTGGGAGGTTTGTTCAGCCGCCCAATTTGGTATGATGAAGCCTTCTCTCTTTTATTCTCTCCCATTTCGATTTCGGAGATGGTGAGCGCAACCTTAGGGTTCAGCGGGGGCGGCGCGGCAGAAAATCATCCGTTGGGTTACTATGTGCTGCTGAAATTCTGGCTTGAGGTCTGGGGGAATTCTGTGTGGGCAGCCCGTTTGCTTTCAATTATGTTTGGTATTCTTACCGTTTACCTGATTTATGAGCTGGCAAAGGTTCTGGTCGGGAAAGAAAAAGCCTGGGTGGTGGCTTTGTTTGTGGCTGTATCTCCTTTCCATGTTCACTACTCCCAGGAGATCCGCATGTATGCCCTGATGACCTTTGCTCTGGCGCTGGCGACACTCAGCCTGTTTAAAGGGATGGATGGTGGCAAAAAATGGTGGTGGGGCATATTTGCGGTTGCTGCTGCCCTGGCTCAGTATGCCCAGCAGCTTTCCGGGATATATCTGGCGTGCCTGGCGTTGATCCCGGTGTTCAGGCGTGACAAGAAGGCGGTCTTGTATACTTTTCTGGGTGGAATAGGCGCTGTGGTCCTTTATCTTCCCTGGCTGGTCCATTTACCCGACCAGATTGCCAGCACACAGGTTTATTGGGTGCAGGTTCCCCTGCTTTCCAGGTTCCTGACCACTTTCCTGGCTTTTGTTGCAGGACTACCTTTGAATGGTGTCTGGCTTTGGGTAGGGTTCGGAATTTTGATCATCGTGTTGGTATTTGGCGGGATGGCCTCTGTGAGAATTCTCCGTGGGAAGGATTCTGAACAGATACGAGGTATATGGTTTGCTTATCTCGCCACTGTACCGGTAATTGCCCTGTGGGGCATATCCCAGATCAGGCCGGTATATATCGAGCGTGCCCTGCTTACCTCGGCGGTGATGTTCTCGGCGTGGATGGGGGTTCTGGTTGCTTCCAAGATGACACCGGCTTTTGAGCGATATTTGCTCGCCTCTCTTCTTTCAGCGGGAGCTTTGATCGGGGTGGTCACCCATTACACATTTTCAGGCTTTTCGTATGCGGATTTTGAAGGGATCGGTCATTATCTGGAAGAACACATCTCTGAAAATGAACTGATCGTTCACTCGAACAAGCTGTCCTTCCTTCCGATGTACTATTATTTCCGGGATGAGATCCCTCAGGAATTTGTGGGAGACGTGGAAGGTTCGGCTACGGATACGCTCCACGATGATACACAGGCAGTTTTTGGGATTCAGGAGAAAGATGGTCTGGCAGATGCTGTTGATGATGCTGGTGGAATATGGTTTCTGATCTACCAGGAAGCGATCAATGAGGTGGAAAGAAATTTTGACCTGGCGGAACATCCGCATTTAGAGTGGCTGAATGCCCATTACCAATTGGTGGAAGAAGAGCAGTGGGGCGATCTTTGGGTAATTCATTACCGGGCGTTTGAAGATTGAGCGTTTTCTATTGACCAGGTGAAACCGCATAGATAGATACATCCCTGTTCTCATAGACCAATTCACCTGGTAATGTGATTTCCTTTCCCGAAATATTTTTTTCATACTCACCCTGGAAGATATAGGTGATTCCCCAGGTATTGATCAGCTCCATTCGTTCCTCGGTGGAGGTTCCATCACGCCAGAAGGACAAAACCTGCTGACGCTTGCCCGAAAGATCAACGGTCAAATTGAGGTGTCCGATGAATACTCTCGCCGGAGTGTAACGCGGGGCATTGCTGCCGACAGGGTATTCCGCCAGGATCAGATCTGCAGGTGATGTGTTTTCTCCCAGCCACTGCAATGCCTGGATCTCTGTCTCAGGGATGTAGTAGGGAAAATCCGGGATATCGCGCGGAGCTTGAAATAAAAATAGCAGGATAACGATATTTCCAGGAATGAGCATCAGGAAGTAGCGGTTGAATCGGGTGTCCGGCGAGACCTTCTGAGAGGTGATTTGAAGGATCCCATACACAGCAAGAATGGAGATCGGGATGAATAAACCTGCCAGGAACCGGCCGGCAAAGGAAAACGGAAGATAAAGCGTAATCACATTGGCAGCAATCCACAATGGGATTGTCGCAGGGAGTTTCGTCCTGAACCAGTTCGTTAGCCCCAGAATAGCAGGAACCAGGAAAAAGCTAAACCCCAACAGAAGCCCGATGGGGTTTGGAGGGGAAATGGCATTGTTTTGCAGCATGGTTTGCTGATACCAGGGGTCTTTGGGGAGGATGACCCCATAATAGACCAAAAGAATGATCATCGGCAGAGTGCCAATGATCAGTTGGACAAATTGATTGAATGGAATCTTGCGGGAATTGAACACCTCGAAAAATAATTTCAGCGCGATGGTCAACCCAGCCACAGGGATGAGAAAGGGATAGGTCAGCCCCAATCCACTTCCCCAGACGGCAATCTTAAATGTGGATTGCCAATCGGTGCGGTCTTTCAATAATATCAGCTCTCGCATGAGCAAGGATTCAAAGGCAATCCCGAGGAGGAAGTGGGGGTTGGCGTTAAAGTTGAGCAATAAGTTCCATTCCGGGGTAGTCAGGTCGGGGGTATAGGGGCTGTTTGGTCCGAGGAAACCAACCAGCAGCCAACCTGCTCCTCCGGCAAAGAGCAGCGTACGGAATATTTTTTGCTGAAAATCCGGGTTGGAGAGGAAAATCGTTTTCAATAACTGGTCAAAGGTGTAAAACGAAAATCCCAGGGATATTACCCTGAGAAAAAGATATCCAATGTAATAAATTTTTAACTGAAATAGTCCTAATATCTGTCCAATGGCCAAATAAGGCAAATAAGCCAGATGGGAGGGGATTGGTTCCGGGGAAAATGTAGGCGTGAACAGCCAATGCCCTTCGGCACCCTGGCGGATTGCTGAGAGGTATGTGTTAAGGTCGTCCAGGTTGACCAAAGCCCCGGTGAAGCGCATCCCTTCAGGACTCAGGACGGTTGCCATAAGCTCCGGAATAGAAGCAACCACAAAAAACATGAGCATTTCTGGAAGATATTTTAGGAACGTTGTGGCTTTTGTGGGTTTAATCATAAAGA